>JALOSP010000230.1 GCA_025458365.1 Hyphomonadaceae bacterium | reverse complement strand
CGGCCTGGAAGCGAAATCTGTTGTGGCAGGGGATGATCTGGAAACGGATCGCGATGGTCATCGAGGCTTGGCCGGTCTGGGCCCGGACAGAACAGATGCCCCCAACAGGGTCGTGGCGGACCTGGCTGTTTCTGGGCGGAAGAGGTGCAGGCAAGACGCGCGCAGCCGCAGAGTGGGTGCGTGAGCGCATGGAAAGCGGCCACTTCCACCACACGGCCCTGATCGGGCCAACCTTTACCGATGTGCGCGACGTGATGATCGACGGGCCATCGGGCCTCCGCGCCGTCGCTTCCCCCGGTTTCGAGCCGGTGCTGGAGATCAGCCGCAGACGCCTGGTCTGGCCGCATGGCCCGACGGCCACGATGTTTTCTGCAGAAGACCCCGACAGTTTGCGCGGACCACAGTTCGATACCGCCTGGGGTGACGAGTTCGCCGCCTGGAAAGACCCTCAAGCCACGCTCGATCTGCTGCGTCCTGCCATGCGGGTGGGCCCTGATCCACGCGTCGTGCTGTCCACGACGCCCCGCCCGGTGCTTGCAGTCACAGCGCTGCTGGGCGACACGGCCAGTGTGGTCACGCGTGGCGGGACGGCAGCCAATGCGCGCTATCTGCCGCAAGGCTTCATCGAAGACCTTGAGAACCGCTGGGCGGGGTCGGTCCTCGCGCGCCAGGAACTGGACGGCGAGATCGTGGATGATCCCGCAGGGGCCCTGTGGAGCCGCGCCGACCTGGCTGCAGCCCGCGCCTCCACCGTGCCCCATGATTTCGACCGGATCGTGGTTGCTGTCGATCCACCGGCCAGCGCCGGTGGGGGTGCGGATAGCTGTGGGGTGATGGTTGTCGCCCGCGCTCAGACGGACGCCGGCCCGATTGCGGTCGTGCTCGATGACGCGTCCAGCCAAGGCCTCCTGCCGCAGGACTGGGCTGCCCGTGTGGTTGATGCCTTCCACCGCCACGCCGCTGATACGGTGATCGCCGAGGCCAATCAGGGCGGGGAAATGGTGCGCAGCCTCATCCAGCTGGCCGGACCTGATGTGCCTGTCCGGCTGGTCCATGCCCGGGTCGGAAAGCGCGTGCGGGCCGAGCCTGTGGCAGCGCTCTATGCCCGTGGCCGGGTGATCCACGCCGGGCATTACCGCGCCCTCGAAGACGAGATGTGCCGGTTCGGCGCGCCCGGCTTCACTGCAAGCCCGGACCGGTTGGACGCTCTGGTCTGGGCCGTCAGCCACCTTCTGCTTGCCCATCACGCGCCGCCATCGGCGCGCGCGCTTTGAACGCTCTTCCGCTCTCGCAAGGACCCGATACCCATGCCAGTCTTTCCCTTCCGCAAAGCCAGACCAGCACCGGAATTGCGCGCCCATAGTGCGCCTGCTGCCCAGCGCCCGTTTGTTGCCATGACCCCGCTGGGCCGCCCGGTCTGGACGCCGCGTGATTTCGGTGCGCTGTCGCGCGAAGGCTATCAGCGCAATGCCATCGCCTATCGCTGTGTGCGAATGGTGGCAGAAGCCGTGGCGGCGGTGCCTTTCCGGTTGGAGGGGGCGGGCACCGGGGCGCTGGCTGCGGTTCTGGCGCGGCCGAACCCGGACCAGTCACTGGCCGAACTGGTGGAGGCATTCGTCGGCCACTTGCAGATCAGCGGCAATGCCTATCTCGAACTGGTCTGTCTGGATGGGCGTCCGTGCGAAATGGCGGTGCTGCGGCCTGACCGGGTCCGCGTCATCCCCGGTGCCGATGGCTGGCCTCTGGGCTGGGAGCATGGCGAGGCTCACGCACCGCGCCGCCTGTGGCGTGATCCGCTGACCGGGCGTTCCCCGGTGCTGCACCTGAAACTCTTCAATCCGGCGGACGATCACTATGGCCAGAGCCCGCTCGAAGCGGCTGCAACCGCCGTGGACATTCACAATGCCGGTGGTGCCTGGAACAAGGCGCTGATCGACAATGCCGCCCGCCCGTCAGGGGCGCTGGTCTATCGTGGCGGGCCGGGGTCCGAGCGGTTGAGCGAACCCCAGTTCGAGCGCCTGAAAGCCGAGCTGGCCGCCGCCCATACAGGCGCTGCCAATGCGGGCCGCCCGCTCTTGCTGGAAGGTGGCCTCGACTGGACACCAATGAGCCTGACGCCCGCCGAGATGGACTTCGTGGAAGCCCGCCGGGCCGCGGCTCGTGACATTGCTTTGGCTCTGGGTGTGCCGCCCATGCTGCTGGGCGTGCCAGGTGACAATACCTATGCCAATTACAGGGAGGCCAATCTGGCTTTCTGGCGGGCTACGATCCTGCCGCTGGTGGCCAAGCTGTGTGCGGCGTTGGAGCACTGGTTTTCGCCCTGGGCCGATGGGCCGGTGCGGGTACTCGCCGATCAGGATGCGGTGCCAGCGCTGAACGGCGAGCGCGAGGCCTTGTGGTCACGGCTGTCGGCAGCCGACTTCCTGAGCCTGGATGAGAAGCGTGCCCTCGCCGGGTTCGGCGCCGCGCCACTTGCAGGAGGCGGCCATGACTGAGCGCGACACTCCCAACACAGCGCGCGTGGACTTGCGGATCACACTGGCGATCCTGGTCACCATCACGCTGGAGGCTGTGGCCGGTCTGTTGTGGATCGGCGCTGCAGCCCAGCGGCTGGATGCGCTCGAGCAGCAGAACGTTCGCACCTCGCCGATTTCCGAACGGATGGCGCGACTGGAAACCGAAATGATCGCGCTGCGCACCACGCTGGTGCGGATCGAAACCCGTCTGGACCGCAAGGAGGACCGCTGATGGGCGCGCTGTCGATCGCAGGATACGCGAGCCTGTTCGGTGTGGTCGATCTGGCCGGGGATGTGGTGGCGAAGGGTGCATTTGCCCGCAGTCTGGCGGACTGGCCAATCGATCGCGTGCCCATGCTGTTCCAGCATGACCCGGCCCGCCGGATCGGGCGCTGGCACCGGATCGAGGAAGACAGCGTCGGCCTGTGGGTCGAGGGCAATCTCGATCCCGGTCAGCCCGGTGCCGCGCAGGCTGCGGCCATGATCCGGTCTGAAACCATGCGCGGCCTGTCCATCGGATTTCGCACCCGCTCCTCGGACCTTCGGCCAGGCGGTGGCCGGGTCCTGCACGAGATTGCCCTGCGCGAAGTCTCGCTTGTCGCCTTTCCCATGCTGCCCGGTGCGCGCCTGCGCCTGGTCAGCTCCCCTGCGCCTGCCGGGACACTGCCCGACACCGCCCGCCCCATCCCCCAAGCCGCCTGAGTGCGGACCATCCCCAGGAGAGACTGCATGACCGATATTGCAACCCAAACACCTGATCGCGCCCCCAACCGCGCGCACGAACAGGCCGTGATGGCCACGTTCGAAGCCTTCAAGCAGGCCAATGACCAGCGGCTTTCCGCCATCGAGAAGAAGGCCACCGCTGATGTCCTGCTCGAGGACAAGGTCAACCGGATCGAACAGGCACTCGACCGATTGAGCCTCGACCAGTCGCGCCCGCAACGGGCAGGCGCCACGTCGCAGATGTCGCCGGTTGGCGAGGTCAAGCAGGCCTGGGCCAGCTTCATGCGCAGCGGTGATGCAGGCGCGTTGGGCATGATGGAGGCCAAGGCCCTGTCTTCGTCGGTGGCAGCAGACGGCGGTCATGTCGCCCCGCCTGATGTGGCCGCCACGATTGACCGGCGGCTGGCCGCATCATCGCCGATCCGCCGGATCGCCAGCGTGCGAACCACGTTGTCGGGCAGTTTCCGCAAGCCGGTCGCCACCAGTGCGCCAGCAGTTGGCTGGGTGGCCGAAGCCGGTGCCCGTCCTCAGACCGCAACCCCGCAACTGGATCTGATCGACTTCCCGGTTGGCGAACTCTACGCCATGGCAGCGGCCACCCAGACCCTGCTGGATGATGCCATCCTCGATCTCGACCAGTGGCTGGCCAGCGAGATCGCCGAAAGCTTTGCCACGGCGGAAGGTGCCGCCTTTGTCAACGGCGATGG
>JALOSP010000229.1 GCA_025458365.1 Hyphomonadaceae bacterium | reverse complement strand
GTTGGCACCACGCGGGCCGCCGCGTTCGCCGGGACCGAGAGTGAGCGGGGAAGCAGCAGGCGGACAATCGGGTGGCGCGCCGATGACCAACGATCATTGGCAGCATCAGCGTCATCGAAGAATGCGGCTGCCGTCATGGCGGGCTTTTCGAGGGCCAGCCGCTCCAGCGGGATCGGATTCCAGCCCGGGCGGGTCTGGAAATTGGTCAGTCCGGCTGCGGTCATCATCCGGTCCACCATGGAGCCCGCCCCGGTGGTGACACCGCCAGACGTCAGGTAAAGTGTCGCCAGCGGTCCGGCTTTGGCAAGTGTTTCAAGCCTGCGGTCAAACTCGCCAACCACGGCCTCGCCGCGTCCGGCTTGCCCCAAGGCTGCCGCCGCCTCGCGCACATTGGTGCGCACCGCGTCGAAGTCCTCCCCCCAGCCGATCTGATGCACGGCAACGCCCGCCCGCTCCAGTAACCCGGCCAGCTCGGGCCCGCCGCCATAGGAGCGCACCACAAGGTCGGGCTTCAAGGCAAGCACGGCCTCGGCAGAGGGCTGGACAGTGGGCAAGCCGACGGCTTGCCCACGCAAATAGGAGAAGTCCCGCACCGCATCGGGCGAGACCGCCGCAATGTCTCCTCGGTCTGCCAGCTTGATCACGAACTGGTCGGCGCAATAGTCGAGCGACACGACGCGATGTGGCGCATCTGCAATGACGTCAGGCTGAGCCTGCTGCGCGGCCTTGCACCCGCACAGAAGTGCGACACCGGCCATCAACAGGCCGGTTCGGGTGACCCCGTGGGCGACCTTCTTGGCCGTTGATACAGGCCTAGAAGCTGGCATGGATGCCAACACTGGCCTGCCGGGGTGGCGCACCATAGCCGCGAGACGTCTGATAGATTTCATCTGTTGCATTCTCGATCCGGCCATACAGACGGACCTGGTCGCTCAGGCTGTAACTGGCCCTCAGGGTCACCAGATCATATCCCGCGAGCCTTGCCGTATTGCTCGCATTGTCAAAGCTGTCACCCACGTACGCCCAGGTTGCAGACAGGTCCAGCCGGTCGGTTGGGTTCCAGTCGGCTGTGATCGAGGCCGTGGTCTCGGCCCGCCGGGCCAGCCGGCGGTCAAAGTTGGGCGAACCTTCTGCCGTATTGCGGGCGTCCAGCCGGGTCAGCGTGATCGCAAATCCCAGATTGGCCATGGGCCGGTAATCCAGCGAGGCTTCGGCGCCCCTGGCCTCGGTACGGGCCACATTGTCATAGGTCCCGAACGGGCGCCCGATACAGATCGGTGTGGTGTTGCCAAAGCAGCCGATGAAATCGATCTGATTGGTGGTTTGGCGCTGGAACAGCGTCAAGCCGCCGACAAGTTGGCCCTCCAGAAGGCGCTGTTCAATGCCGATTTCGCCAGATACAGCCTCTTCCGGTTCCAGAAGCTGGTTGCCGAAGTCGGAGTAGAGCTGAAACAAGGTCGGCGCCTTGAAGCCGTCGGCGATAGCAGCGCGCAGGATTGTATTGCCTCCGTTCAGACTGGCCGCAGCCGTCGCCCGCAGGTTTGTCGCACCGCCAAACCGGTCATGGTCCGAGTGCCGCACGCCCAGTGTCGTCACGAGCCAGGGCAGGAGCGTGGCTTGCACTTGCAGATAGATCGCGCTGGTATCCGCCTTTGCCCGCGCCGGGATAGGGTCGGGATCAAAGGATGAAGGGGCAGCGGTGCGCAAGGTTTCACTGGCCAGTTCGAACCCGCCCACCAGTTGCAGCCTGCCGGTCAGGTCGAGCACGGATTGCAGTTCGGCCCGTTCGTTGCGGCCCCGCGCCACGAAGGTCAGGGGCACCGATAGCGTGGGGTCGATACTGTCACGATCCGTCGTGGTCTGGTTGAGCGACAGCCTTGTGCGCCAGCGCCCATCCAGCAGGGTCAGGTTCGCGGCGCCATTGACGATCAAGTCGTCTGTTTTCGAGCGCTCCTGCGTATCGGCAAGCGCGAACACCGGCGCCGGGAACCCGTCGATCCCCACATCACCGGACGACCACCAGACCTGGCCGTCCACCGCCAGCACGGGATTGAATGTCCATCCGCCGCGCGCATGCAGGGCCTTATTCTCATAGCTGTCAGTTTCGGTGCCGGTGGCTGCCGCGCTGATGCCATCGCTGTCAAACCGGCCAGCCGAAATACCGTAGTGGTAACGCTCGCCGCGACCCCGCACATAAGCTCTGGCCGAAGTCGTCGCCAGCTCGCCCGCCTCGGCCATCACGCCGCCTTCGACTGGCGCCTGCGCCCTGCGGCTGATCAGATTGACAACACCGCCAATTGCCTGACTGCCATAGAGCGTTGATTGCGGGCCCCGCAGCACCTCGATCCGGTCCAGATCGCCCACCAGGAGATTGGCAAAGTTGAACCCGCCGCCCGGTTGCGACGGGTCGTTCAGCTTGACGCCGTCGATCAACACCACGGTCTGGTCGGCTTCAGCGCCACGAATGCGCACACTGGCCACAGCGCCGGTGCCGCCGTTGCGGTTGATCCCTATGCCGGGCACGGTTTTCAAGAGGTCGGCAATGTCCACCGACTGGGCTGCCTCGATCTGGCGGGTTGTCAGCACTGTCACCGAGGCACCGACAGCTTGCGGCGGTTGCGGCGTTCGGGTGGCGGTCACGATGATGAACGCTTCACCGGGGTTGGCGTCGGGATCGGGTGGACCCGATTGGGCAAAAGCAGGACTGGCCCCGGCAACCAGAATGGTCGCAAGGGTGGTGGTGGCAAGCAATTGATTTGACACGACAGTGTGCTCCATGACGGGCGTGCCGGTCTGCAGGACGCAGCCGGTCACGCGGTGCATGTCGCTTTCACGGGAGACTTCCCGGCCCTCCGGCTGACCCAGGCCGGGTGGACGAACGACGGCGATGGCAGGTCTCCCGGCTTGCAGGTCATCGCTTCGTCCCGGCCTTCCCGGATGCTGTTCAGGCACCCAGTGGCTGTTCGGGGTCATCCCCGGGGGCGTGGCTCAATGCTCACGGTCGCTGGCACGGCTGCCGATCAGGAGTGTGGGCTCCCTCCGGCATTCCCTTTTCACGCCGGTCTCCCGGCGCACCATCTGGGCGTGTCTGTAGCACCGCTTTGGCAATGCACCAAATGCGACAAATTTGCCGCCAGATTGATTTGCGTTTGGATGGGATCATCTCAACGCAAGCAAATTGATCAAAATCAAAAGTTGTGCACCAGGTGAGCGGCATGTCTCACACCGCCTCAAACTGCAGGAACACAGGTGGACAGTCCCCAAGCTGCTTGGTTTCATACCGTGTGGTCACATGGTCCGGTGGCGGTCTGGTCCAGTCATTGCTGTCGCTGGCCAGCCATTTGAAGCCGGGATGTGCTGTCAGGATCTGCAAGGTGTGGTCGGCATAGTCCGCCCAGTCGGTGGCAAACCGCAATTCGCCACCGGGCTTGAGGGCCTGACGCGCGGCATCGACAAAAGCAGGCTGGATCAGGCGCCGTTTGGCATGGCGGGCTTTGTGCCAAGGGTCTGGAAACAGGATCACCAGCCGGTCCAGACAGGCAGGAGCGAGCGCTGACAGGAACGGCCGGGCATCGCCGGGTATGATCCGGATATTGCCAAGCTGCTCGCTGTCGATCACAGTGAGCAGCTTGGCGACACCCTCTTCGAAAGGTTCGGCGCCGATATGCAGGGTATCTGGGCGCCGACGGGCACTTGCAGCCAGATGCTCTCCACCACCAAATCCGATCTCGAAATGCACGCTTGTGGCCGCAGGCACCAGTGTTGTGGGCTCCAGCTGCACACCCGGCTGCACGGTCAACTCGATCTCCGGCAGCAGTGTTCCGAACAGTTCTGCCTGTCGCGGTGACAGCTTGCGACCGCGCATGCGACCATAGCTGCGCAAGGGCTCGTGGCGTTTCGGATGGTCTTGTGGCGTGCCCGGGGTCATCGCATTGCCCTTACAGCAGCCCAATG
>JALOSP010000228.1 GCA_025458365.1 Hyphomonadaceae bacterium | reverse complement strand
GGCGTGGCATAGCCACCATCCTCACGCCGGTCCAGCAACACCACGCCGGGGGCATCTTCCAGCGCTGCCCAGGCCTGTTCCACACTGATCGGGTCGGCAAATTCGATATTCACCGCTTCGGAATGACAGACAAACACCGGCACCCGCACCGAGGTCGCTGTCAGCCGGATGCGTGGATCGAGGATCTTCTTGGTCTCGACCGTCATCTTCCACTCTTCGGTGGTATAGCCATCCTCCATGAAGTCCCCGCCATGGGGGATCACATTGAAGGCAATCTGCTTGGGATAGATCTCCGCCTTCACCGCATCATTGACGAAGATCGCCCGGGTCTGGGTCCACAATTCGTCCATCGCCTCCTTGCCGGTCCCGGACACTGACTGATAGGTCGAGACCACCACGCGGGTGATGGTCGCGATATCGTGCAGCGGCTTCAGCGCCACGACCAGCTGGGCGGTGGAGCAATTCGGGTTGGCGATGATGTTGAGCTTACTGTAGCCATCAACCGCGTCCGGGTTCACTTCCGGCACGATCAGCGGCACGTCGGCATGGGTGCGCCAGGTCGAACTGTTGTCGATCACGATGCAGCCTGCTGCGCCGATCTTGGGCGAGTATTCCTTGGAAATCTTGCCGCCCGCGCTCATCATGCACAGGTCCCAGCCCTTGAAATCGAAGTCTTCCAGCGACTGGCATTTCAGCGTGCGATCACCGAACGACACTTCCCGGCCAATCGAGCGGCGCGAGGCCAGCGCTGCCACCTCCGATACCGGGAACTTCAATTCATCCAGGATGTTGAGCATCTCGCGCCCGACATTCCCGGTGGCGCCCACCACGGCTACACGCAATCCCATGCTATCCTCCCGCCCGCCGCGCAAATTCTGTTCGCAGTTGCAGCGGGGACCGGTTCCCTAACGCACAAACCTGCCCCCCGGAAGGCCGGGCGCTGCGGCAAATGTGCGGGGCGGGGTTGCAGAAGGGGGTCAGCCTGCGGCCACCAGTGCCCGTGCGGCAGCCCGCGCCGCATCGGTGATCTCTTCACCTGCCAGCATCCGGGCCAGTTCGTCTTCCCGCTGGTCAGGGGCCAGCACCCGCACACTGGTGGTGGTCACAGCATCGACAACTGCTTTTTCGATCCGCCAGTGATGGTCGGCCCGCGCGGCTACTTGCGGACTGTGGGTCACGCACAGAACCTGCGCCTGTTGCGAGAGCTGGCCGAGGCGGCGGCCCACCGCATCGGCCGTGGCCCCGCCAATGCCCTGATCAACCTCGTCAAACACCAGAGCGAGTGTACCACCATCGGCAGCCAGCACGACTTTCAGCGCCAGCGAAAGCCGCGACAGCTCGCCACCCGAGGCAATGGCCGACAGCGGGCCGAACCCGGCGCCCGGATTGGGCGCGATTTCGAACGCCACCCTGTCCCAGCCCGTGCGTCCGGCATGATCGGGGCTGGCGGCAATCCGTGTGCGGAACCGGCACTTTTCCAGCTTCAGCGGTGGGAGTTCGGCCGATACGGCCAGGTCCAGCGCCGTCGCGGCCGCAACCCGGTGCTGGCTGAGGGCTTCGGCAGCTGTAGCATAGGCAGCCTCTGCAGCCTTCAGCGCCTTGCCAGCGGCAATCACCGCCGCATCGCCATCGTCAATCGCCGCCAGTTCTGCTTGGGCACGCACCAGCACGGACGGCAATTCCTCCACCGTCACCCCATGCTTGCGTGCCGCCGCGCGCAGGGCAAACAAACGCTCCTCCACCTGATCAAGCCTGCCAGGGTCGGCATCCAGACTGTAGGTAGCGCGCTGCACTGCGGTCTGTGCATCGGCAATCTCGTTCAGGGCACGGTCGATGGCGGCGGTGGCCGTGGCCACGAGTTCGGCCAGCGGACCGGAGGATCCGCCTTGAGCCGGACCCGCGCGATCCAAGGCCATCGCCGCATTGGTCAGCCGGGTCTCGATCGTGCCTTCGTCGAGAATGACGGCAGCGTCCTTCAAGGCGGTGGCGACCTTTTCTGTTCCCATCAGTGCCCGACGCTCATGATCCAGCGCAGCCTCCTCGCCGGGCTGGGCCGCCAGTTTCAACAATTCGGCAGCCATGTGGGCAATGTAGTCGCGATCCGAGCCGGCTCGCGCGAGACGTGCGATGGCAGCTTCATGGGCAGCACGCGCGTCGGTCTGCGCCTGCCAGGCGGCACGCACCGCGTCCAGCAAGGCGCCAGAACGGGCGAACTGGTCGAGCAGCGCCAGATGAGAGGCCTCTTCCATCAGGCCGACCGAGGCGTGCTGGCCATGCACTTCCAGCAATACGGCACCCAATTGTTTCAAGGCGCCAACAGACGATGGCGAATCATTGACCCAGGCCTTGCTGCGCCCGTCCGGCTGGACGACACGGCGCAGCACAATGCGGCCATCGTCGGCGGGATCGAGCCCGAGATCGTCCAGCAAGCCGTGTGCAGGATGATCGGCGGCCACATCGAACGCCGCACTTGCCATCGCCCGGTCGGCACCGGCCCGCACGACCCCGCGCTCTGCCCGTTCGCCAAGCGTCAGTCCCAGTGCATCGAGCAGGATCGACTTGCCTGCACCGGTCTCGCCGGTCAGCGCAGTAAACCCTCCCTCGATCTCCAGATCGAGGGAGGCAATCAACACCACATCGCGAATCGAAAGTCCGGTCAGCATGGCAGTGGCTCTATCAACGGTTGGCGGTGGTTGCACCGGCCAGCCAATGCCTCAATTCCCCGGCGGCGGGCCTGCCCGGTCTGCACCCCTGTCCGAGGCTGCAGCGCGACGGTCAAAGAATCCCATCAGACCACGGCGGGGCGGAGCATCTGGCTGGGCATTCCGAGATGTCAGCAGGCCATAGCTGCGCTCATACCACTCGCTGCCGGGATAATTGTAGCCGAGTACCGCGCCGACCTTGGTGGCTTCGTCGATCACCCCAAGCGAGACATAGGCCTCGACCAGGCGGTGGAGCGCTTCTGGCACATGGGTTGTGGTCTGGTACAGATCGACCACGCGCCGGAACCGTCCGATGGCAGCCAGATGCTGGTCCTGGGTCAGATAGTAGCGCCCGATCTCCATTTCCTTGCCAGCCAGCTGGTCGCGCGCCATTTCCATCTTCAGGCGTGCATCGCGGGCGTATTCGCTCTGCGGGAAGCTCTGGGTCACCTCATTGAGCGCGGCGAGGGCCAGCTCGGTCATGCGCTGGTCCCGGCCCACATCGACGATCTGCTCGAAATAGCAGATCGCAATCAGGTAATAGGCATAGGGCGCGTTCACGTCTTGCGGATGGCTCTCGATGAAACGGCGTGCGGCGGCAATCGCATCTTCGTACTTGTTGGTCTGATAGTTCGCGTAAGCGATCATCAGCTGCGCACGCCGTGCCCATTCGGAGAACGGGTGCTGGCGGTCCACTTCAACGAAGCCGACAATCGCTTCAGCGTAATTGCCACGCCCCAGCAGGTCGCGCGCTTCGTTGTACAGCACGTCAACCGGGCGCTCCACATAGACCGGCGCAGGAGCGTTACGTTCCCCAAGCCTGTTGTTGGCACACCCGGCGACGCCGGTAAGCCCGATCAAGGCAACCAGCGCAAGACCGGCCGGGCGACGCCAGCGGCCCGCGCGTTGCATCGGGGCTGCATCTTGCAGGGATCCTGCAGCAGGCAGACGGAGCATTCGGACATTTGTCAAAGAGATCATGCGACCTTGCCTGTAGGGTGTCTGTCAGTGCGGGCGGCCGGGTTGGCCAGCGCGCAAACTCTGTTCCCTCTAGCCTGTCTGGCGTCCAAGGCAAAGCCAAACGCCAGCCCCGCCACTGAAATGCTCATATTCAGGCCAGCGCAAATGCAGCGGACGCGCCATTCCACTATCCGGCAGCCAGACATCCACTGTGCGGACAAATCGCTTGATAGCCTGCGGAAGTGCCTTATATAGAAACAGGGGCACAAACAGCGCCAAGCGCCGCCCAGCAACGACAGAGCAGGATCGCCGACACAGCGGCTCATATCGACCAGCATGTTGGTGAGCGTATCCGGCGGCGCCGGACCATGCTCGGCTTTACCCAGGAACAATTGGGCGCCGCCTTGCAGATCTCCTACCAGCAGATCCAGAAATACGAGACCGGTTCCAACCGGATCAGTGCCGGGCGGCTCTACCAGATCGCCAGCCGGTTGGACGTGGCGATCGGCTATTTCTTCGAAGGCCTTGAGTCGCATGCGATTGCTGCCAGTTCGAACGGCAATGGCAATGGAAACGGCGGCGCCCGGACGACCATCGAACTGGTGCGCAGCTTCAATGCAATCCCGAACACAGCGGTTCGTGCGGCGGTGACATCGCTGGTGAAATCGCTGTCGGCGCAGGACAATCGCGGCGATGACCGGGCCGATGACGCATCAGCCTTCGGCGAATTCGCCTCCAGTCCTGACGACAAGGCAGGCTGACCGGGCCGTTGGCCAGCCCCGGACTGATCCGTTCAGATTCCGGCGGCGGCCAGCATGCCCTGCGGGGCATGTTCCAGCGACCAGCGCCACGCAGCCGGGCGAGCCAGCAGCGCCTTGACCAGAGCAACATTCAAGGCGTGGCCACCCTGAAAACCAACATAGCGCCCGCGGATCGGCGCACCAGCCAGCGCCAGATCGCCAACCGCATCCAGCGCCTTGTGCCGGGCAAACTCGTCGGCAAAGCGCAATCCTTCGGTATTGAGGACCGTATCGCCATCAACGACGATTGCGTTGTCCATCGACCCGCCCAGAGCCAGACCTGCCTTGTGCATGGCTTCGACCTGATGCAGGAAGCCGAACGTGCGGGCCGGGCCCATCTCGTCGGCAAAAACGGCTGCAGTCGGTGACACAATCACGCGCTGTGTGCCGATGGCGGCGCTGTCGAAAGTGATCGTCACGTCCAATTCGAAGGCCGCGGCAGGCTCGAGCCTAACGGACTTGGCCCCGTCGGTGATTTCGACAGTTTCCAGAACTTCAATCACCCGGCGCGGCGCACCCTGGCTGACCGATCCAGCATCCAGAAACGCCTGGACGAACACATCCGAAGATCCATCAAGGATCGGCACTTCGGGACTATCGATCTCAACCCGGACATTGTCGATCCCCAGCGCCATCAAGGCGGCCATCAAATGCTCGACCGTGGCAACACTGACCCCGGCCTCATTGGTCAGATTGGTACCGAGCTGGGTTGTTGTCACCAACTCGACGTGGGCCGGAATGCGGGCTGCAAACGGGTTGACGTCGGTGCGCACGAACACGATCCCGCTGTCGGCGGGCGCAGGCATCACAACCATCCGCACAGGCGCACCCTTGTGCAGGCCGACGCCGGAAAAGCGCACTGGCCGGGCCAGGGTGTGTTGCAGGGAAGAGACCGGTCGCTGGTGCACGGCAGGGAACCTTGAAAACAGACAGGGAAGGACCTTCACGGGCACACTTCCGTAGTTGCCTTCTGGCGGAACCTGCTTCAGCAATCAAAGCAATCGATGTTGCAATATGTGACAATTGGTAAACCCGGCCCTAATGGCCGGGTTTATTGTCAAACCGGGATGATGGATGGCAAGCCTCAGTTGGCCTGGCGACGCAAGAAGGCCGGGATATCCTCCACGTCCTTGTACTCGTTCTTGAATACCTCGGTTTCGGCCCGGCGGGGCTGCTCTGGCTGTCGCGCCGGAACTGGATCGGCTTTCGGGCGCCCGAAAATCCAGCTTGCATTGTGACGCGGATTGACTGGTGATGCGGTGGTGGAACGTACGTCAGCCTGCGGTTCCTGCCACGCTTGGGGTTGCGGCTGCTCGCGCCCGGCAGCGATCCTTGCCTCGTTCACCGCACGCTGGGCCGCACCCGTATCATAATGGCTCTCGGGAACCGGCTCCACCTCGACGGCAGCAGGCTGCACGGCGGCAAAAAGATGCGCCTGGGCACTGGCAGTCGCCGCACCATAAGTCGGGGCGGCCGGTTGCTGGGTGTAGGCTTGGGGTTGCGGTTGCTGCTGGGCAAATGGTTGCGGCTGGGCTGCCGGGGCGGTCATGGTTTCCGGCCTCGGTGCGGTGCGCACCACTTGCGGTGCAGCGACCGGTTCCGGGTGGGCGCCAAACAGCGGCTTGCGGGGCGCAGCTTCCTCGACCCGTGCGGTCGCATCGATCCCGGTTGCCACGACCGAGACGCGGACCCGCCCAGTCAGTGTCTCGTCGAGCGCGGAGCCGATGATGATGTTGGCGTCTGGATCCACCTGATCGCGAATATGGTTGGAAGCTTCGTCCATCTCGTACAGCGTCAGGTCCGGACCACCGCAGATATTGACCAGCACAGCGCGCGCGCCCTTCAGCGACACGTCGTCGAGCAGCGGGTTGGAGATCGCCTCGGCGGCTGCCTTGATGGCGCGGTTGTCGCCTTCTGCCTCGCCAGTGCCCATCATCGCCTTGCCCATTTCGGACATCACGTTGCGCACATCGGCAAAGTCGAGATTGATGATGCCCGGATTGACCATCAGGTCGGTGATCGAACGCACCCCGGAGTTCAGCACCTGATCGGCCATCGAGAATGCCTGTTGCACG
>JALOSP010000010.1 GCA_025458365.1 Hyphomonadaceae bacterium | reverse complement strand
TTCAGGTCGAAATCGGTATTGCCGAGGCCGCGGATATAGAACCGCGGAAAGGTGCGCCCGAACGAGCTTTCGACCACAACCGAAGGCACCCGCGCCGACATGGCAGAGCCGATGTCTGCTCCGCCGGAGGTCAGTGTGGTCAGGGCATCGCCGCGGATGGCAGTGATCGAGCCTGGCACGTCCTGGGTGTTTTCCTCCCGTTTGCGGGCCGTCACCACGATCACCTCAAGACCATCGTTTGTGGCTGCGGGCGCTGCAGTCTGGGCGGCAGCCGGGCTGACGGCCAGACCGCCCAAGATCAGGGCAGGAACCAGAGCCGAACCCAGAAGGGCGTTCTTGAGGGGGGAAGCGGTTGTGACAGCCATTGGGAGAAAGGTCCTGCGGATGAGGGCGGAACTGCACGACGGTTGCGGGCGCCCGGGTCAAGGTTGGCGCGGCGCTAGCCTGTCTCATGTCGCGTAACTATCGCGGAACTGTCATGTGAAGGCCATTTCGCGCACTCCGATACAGATTGTTGCACTTGTGCAACGGCGGGTGGCACAGGATGCCGTCCGCGCAGGCAGCACCGCAGCCGCACAGCGGTGAGAAGGCGGCTTTATTCGCGACACAGGCCGCGCTAAGGCTGGCAGGCGCGTTGCCCGGACAACGAGGCCGCGCACATGCTCATGCGCCGGGCGCTGGTGCCCGCTTGCAACCACAGGGAGGCACATCAATGTCACTGGAAACCATCACCGCGACCATGGCTGCAGGCGCAGGCGAAAAGCCACCACTGGGCAAGACGGTCAAGTTCGACTTCGGCGACGACGGCAAGATCTATCTCGATGGCAACAATGGCAATGCGGTGTCGAACGATGACAATCCTGCAGACTGCACCTTGAAGGTCTCGATGGCTGATTTCGTGGACATGGCCGAAGGGCGCGCCAATGCCATGAACATGTTCATGAGCGGCAAGCTCAAGGTCGAAGGTGACATGAGCGTGGCCATGAAGCTGCAATCGATCATCGGCTGATCGTACCTCTCGCACCAGACGGAACCGCTGATGGACGCACAACTGGTCAGTGATCCGCTGGTGGAAGCGCTGGACAGTGCCTCCAGAGGGGGCATTGCTGTCAGCCGGGTTGCAGGCCCGGCTGGCAAGACCATCCGCGTTGCTCTGGTTTTACCGAAATTGAAGCGTGGCCAGAAGCCGCGCGGTTCGGTGATCATCTCGCCGGGGCGTACCGAATACATCGAGAAGCACGCCGATACTGCGCTGGCCTTGCTCCAGCGCGGTTTTGCGGTCCTGATTGTCGATCAGCGCGGGCAGGGCTGGTCTGACCGGCTGACCGGCAATCCGATGGCGGGACACATGGACAGCTTTGCGCTGGCCGCCGAGCATCTGGGCCTGGCCGTGGCTGCCCATGCCGCCAGCCTGCCGGAGCCGCGCCTGTTGCTGTGTCATTCCATGGGGGGCGCGATCGGCCTGCAAGCCTTGCTGGAGCGTCAGCTGCCAGGCGTGAAGGCCGCCGTGTTCAGCGCGCCGATGTGGGGGCTGCAGGCCATCCCCGGTGCGCGCTGGATCGCGACCGGCTTTGCCACTGCAGGCCGGGGTGAGGCCATCGCGGTCACGACACCGACAGTCTGGGCGCCAGAGCCGTTCGAGGGCAATGCGGTCACCCATGATCCTGCGAAACTTGCCCGCAACAACGCATTGTTCGTGAGCGAGCCTGCCTTGCAGATCGGCGGGCCCACCAATGGCTGGTTGGTGCAGGCCTATCGACTGTTCGACAGCCTGACGCCTGCCCGGCTGGCCACGCTGGATATCCCGGTGATGGTGGTCAGCGGCGCAGCCGACACCGTGGTGGACAATGCCAGCCATGTGCGGATCGCGGGCCAGTTGCCCAAGGCCCGGCTGCGGATTGTCGAGGGTGCCAAGCACGAGGTATTGCACGAACGGCCTGACCTGACTGCCCGCTTCTGGGAGCATTTCGACAGCTTTGTCGAAACGGCACTGGCCTGACCCTGCACTGGCCTGCCCCTTCACTGGCCTGAAGTCGTGCGTCTGCCCAGCTTTCCTTAACAGCTAGGCGCTAAGGCTGGCAGGCATGACCATCGTGCCTGACCCGCCCGTTTCCGACACGAGCGCACACCCCGTCGCTCTGGACCATCTGCCTGATTGTGCTGTGCTGGCCACGGCAACCGGTCGGGTGATCAATGCCAATCGGCTCGCGCAGGCACGGTTCGGCGACGCACTCGCACCCGGTGCCTTTGCTCCGTGGTTCGAGCACCGCCACGGCTGGAACATGGCCGATCTGCCCGATGGCACAATGCTGGGCCTGTTCCGCCCGGATGCCGATGAAACCGCATTGGCCAAGACCATGCTGTTCGCCACGCTGAGCCACGAGATCCGCACCCCGCTGAACGGCATTATCGGCATGGCCGGCCTGATCGCCATGACCGAGCTGACCAGCGCCCAGCGCAGCTGGCTGACAGCCGTGCAGGATAGCGGCCAGCATCTGTTGGGCCTGCTCAATGACATCCTCGATTATGCCAAGCTGCAGAGCGGCAAGATCGAACTGGAAACCATCGACTTTTCACCAGTCGCCACCCTGCAGTCGGTCGCCGAATTATGCGCGCCACGGGCGCAGGAAAAGGGGCTGGAGATCGCGGTCGCCGCCCATGCCGGGGTGCCTGCCATGGTGAGGGGCGATGATGGGCGGTTGCGCCAGATCATCCTCAATCTGGCCTCCAATGCGGTCAAGTTCACGTCGAGTGGCGGGGTGCTGCTGGGCATTGCCCCGACGCGGGACGGTGGCTTGCGGTTTACGGTGGAAGACACCGGGATCGGGATCCCCGCAGACAAGACCGAGACGATCTTCGACGAATTCGCCCAGGCTGACAGCTCCCACACCCGGCAGTTTGGCGGCACCGGGCTGGGGCTGGCCATCGTGCGCAAGCTGGCCGAGGCCATGGGCGGCACAGTGGGCGTGGCTGAACGTGCCGCTGGTGCTGGGAGCCTGTTCTGGGCCGAAATCCCGCTTGAAACAGTGGCGCCGGCGTCCGTCTCCCGCCCGGCCCTGGCCCAACGCCGGATTGCGGTGGTTACGGTGTCCGACATCCTGTTCGAGGCACTGTCCACCAATCTGGGCGCCTGTGGCGCCATCGTAGAGCGGGTGAGCGGGTCATCCCTGCCACGACGGACCTCGCTCGTGCTGGTGGACCATGCCGATGATGGGGCAGGAAGCGCCTTCGTGGCGGGCAGGGTGCCAGCCGTCGTGCTGATCCCGCAGGAGCGTCGAGACCTCATCGAGACCTATCGGGCCGATGGTGCCGCCGCCTATCTGATCAAGCCATTGCGCATCGCCTCGGTGATCGAGCGGGTGGCGCTGGTGCTGGGTGATGCCGATGCAGCCGCCACCGCACCTGCAGCCAATGACGAGCGCGCGGTGGAGCCGGTGCAAGTCACCGGTCTGCGGGTGCTGCTGGCTGAAGACAATCCGGTCAATGCGCTGCTCGCCCGCTCGCTGCTGGCCCGGTCAGGCTGCACGGTGGTCAGCGTCGCCAATGGTGCAGAAGCCGTGGCTGCGCTGCAGGATGGGCCTTATGATCTGGTGCTGATGGACGTCCACATGCCGGTGATGGACGGCTATGACGCCACCCGCGCGATCCGGGCCGCCGGCGGCCGGGTCGGGGCCACGCCGATTGTCGCGCTCACCGCTGCTGCCATGGAAGAAGACCGCCGGGCCTGCGTGGCCGCCGGGATGGACGATTTCATCACCAAGCCACTGGACCCCGACCGTCTGGGCGCCATGCTGCTGCACTGGGGCCAGAAGCAGCACGCGGCCTGAACCTCACGTCCGTGTTTGACGCAATCGGCTGATAGGTCTTCTCCTGCCAGACAGGAGAAGAACATCATGCCCGCAAACGCCCGGATCATCGACGTCACCGCCACCCCCGCCAAGCGCAATGCTGGCCCAGTTTCCGGCCTGTTCTTCCCGTTTCCCGCACCAGCGAAACCATCCGCCCGGCAACCGGCGTCACGCAAGCCGCTGTCCGCCCGGATGATCGGGTTTGTGCTGCAGCACGCCGATCTGGAAACCGATCTGGGCGACGGTCGCGTGGCCTTGAGCTTTTCACAAGCCCTGCTGGCGTCCGACAGGATGCGTGCCCGGCTGGGGTTTGCCATCAACAAAATCCGCCGCGCCCGCGTGATCTGGAGCCCGGCGACCGGTTCGGTTGTGGGGTATCAAGCCTGAGGGTAAGTCCTCCCCCGCGAAGTGTGGGAGGTGGTCCACAGGGCCGGAGGGGGCTGACTGTGCAAGGCGCTCTGCTTTCAAACTTGGCGCATTTCCCAGTCTCCCCCATCCCCGCCGCTGTGCGTCGGGACTTCCCCCGTGAGACGGGGGAAGACTTAAGCCCATCCCCTCAGCGCCGCCTCGAGCCGTGCCATGTCATCAGGCAAGGGTGCCGCAAAAGACAGGCGTTCGCTGGTCGCGGGGTGGGTGAAGGCGAGGGTTGCCGCGTGCAGGGCCTGTCGGGTCAGGCGGGCGGTTTCGGGCAGGCGGGCTTGCAACAGCCGCTGGCTGCGCGTGTCGCCATAGACCGGATCACCGATCAGCGGGGCTCCGGCGTGGGCCATGTGGACGCGGACCTGATGGGTGCGCCCGGTTTCCAGCTTGCAGGTGATGGCGCTGGCGAGTGCGCCGCCATTGTGGCCTTCGCCGGGTGCGAACCGGGCAGTGGTCTTGTAGTGGGTGACGGCACTTTTGCCGGCTGTGGCATGGGCGGGCAGCACGGCCATCTTCTTGCGGTTGTGCGGATCGCGACCGAGCCTCGCCTCGATCCGGCCATTCAGGCCAAAGGGCGCCTTTGGCTCACCCACGCAGAAGGCCTGATAGGTGCGGTCCACGCTGCGCACCTGGAACTGCTGGCCCAATGACCCCAGCGCAAACGCGCTCTTGCACACCACCATCACCCCGCTGGTGTCCTTGTCGAGCCGGTGGACGATGCCGGGCCTGCCCGTGGCGCCCACTGCGGCCAGATCGGCCCCGCAATGAAACAGCACCGCATTGACCAGCGTGCCGCTCCAGTTTCCCGGCGCCGGATGGACCGACAGGCCCGCAGGCTTGTCGATTACCAGCACATGGGCATCCTCGAACAGGATCGATAGCGGGATGTCTTCGCCCTCAGGCTCTGCCGGTTCGGGTGCCGGGATCATCACCGCATAGGTGGCCCCCGTCTCGACCTTGGCCGACACATGGGTGATCAGTGTCCCGTTGACCGTGACCCGGCCCTTTTCGATCAGGATTTTGAGGCGCGAACGGGACAAGGCTGGAAAAGCATCCGACAAGAACCGGTCGAGCCGCTCTCCAGCGGCTTCAGGCGCTGCCACGACTTCGCCGAAGCCGTCAGCCTGCGATTCCCCAAGCCCGATGTCGGGCTCAAGATCATCCAGGTCGCTGTCGCTCACAGCGCTTCCCCAATGGCGCGCACCGGGGCATGGCGCGGGCATCCCACTTCATGGTCGTTCACCAGCCCGGCAGCCTGCATGAAGGCATAGGCGATCACCGGGCCAAAGAATTTCCAGCCCTTCTCCTTCAAGCGGCCTGACAGGCGCTCTGATGCCGGTGTCGCCACCGGTGCATCGCGAAACGAGCGCCAGGCGTTCTGGATCGGCCTGCCATCGACCACATCCCAGACCAGCGCAGAGAAACTCTCTCCCCGTGCCTCCATTGCACACCAGACACGGGCCGAGGCGACCGCCGCCTCGATCTTGGCGCGGGAACGCACGATGCCAGCATCGCCCAGGAGCCTCGTCACATCAGCCTCGGTGAATGCGGACACCTGATGCGGGTCAAACCCGCCAAAGGCTACCCGGAACGCCTCACGCTTGCGCAGGATGGTGATCCAGGCCAGCCCTGCCTGAAAGCTTTCCAGCACTGACAATTCCCACAGCGCCCGCGAGTCAAGAACCGGCACGCCCCATTCGGTGTCGTGATAGGCGCAATACAATGCATCGACCTGGTTCACCCAGCCACATCGGGTCCCGTGCCCGTCGATCTGACCGTCCCCCTGCACCCGAACCCTCGCCTCCGTGTTGTTCCTCTGATGGCGGATTTCAAGCCGCAGCGCCAGAGTCTGCCTGACAGAGGCAAGCATCGGCTTGCACGCCGCCTGTCACCAACCAGTCACCGCTCCGACACAGGCCCGTTGCCGGAGCGGCTTAGGGCGCAGCACCAATCCCAAGCCGGGGATGGAGTCTGGCCATGACTGCTCGTAAGCTGATGCCGACGGTAACCGGAGAAACGATCATGGCAGCAACCCGACGCGGCACATTGGCGGGCATGGTGATTGGCGCAGCAGCCTGCACCGCCTCCGCGGCCCATGAAGGCCACGCCCATGATGGGATTTTCCAGCACGGCGTTGCCAGTGGTGATCCGCTGAGCGACCGGGTGATCATCTGGACCCGCTTGACAGATCCTGGTCACAATCATCGCCTGCAAGTGCGCTGGGAATTGAGCGCCACACCAGACTTTGCCCGGATCAGCCGCCGGGGCGAGGCCGTGGCCGAGGCCGCCCGCGATTTCACCGTGAAGGTTGATGTCACCCGGCTGCGGCCCGGCCAGACCTACTACTATCGTTTTGCTTATGGCTCGATCCGCTCTCCCATCGGCCTGACCCGGACAGCCCCGGCGGTGGATGGCGCAATGCCCGGCAGCTTGCGACTGGCGGTGGTGTCCTGCTCGAATTATCCGGCGGGCTTCTTCAACGTCTATCAGGCGATTGCCGCGCGGGGCGATGTGGATCTCGTGCTCCATCTGGGCGACTATATCTACGAGTACGGCGAAGGCGGCTATGCCACCCAATTCGGCGCACAAGTTGGCCGGGTGCCCGACCCGCCACACGAAATCCTGTCACTGGACGACTATCGCAAGCGCTATGGCCAGTATCGCAGCGACCCCGATTTGCAGGCTGCCCACGCCGCATGCCCATGGCTCGTCACCTGGGATGACCACGAGACCAGCAATGACGCGTGGACGGCAGGCGCCCAGAACCACGACCCCGCCACCGAAGGCCCGTGGAGCGACCGCAAGGCTGCCGCGCTGAAGGCCTATTATGAATGGATGCCGATCCGCGATCCCGCACCGGGTGGCGCGTTTGAAGCCATCAACCGGCGGTTTGACTGGGGCAAGCTGGCGCGCATCGCGATGCTGGAGACACGGCTTCTGGGTCGGGCCGAGCCTTTCGATCTGGAAAAAGACCTGACAGTCACGCAAGGGCCGGACGGGCGACCTGTGCCGGACTTGGCGGCTTTCATGACCCGGCTGAACGATCCGGGCCGTCAGCTTCTGGGGCCTGCACAGCAGGCCTGGCTCGCCGAAGGGATGACAGCAGCCAGCCAACAGGGCACAAAATGGAATGTGCTTGGCAATCAAGTGATCATGGCCAAGGTGAAGTCGCCGGACTTCAAGGCCGCCCTGTCGGCTGAATCACTGGCCCAGATCGTGGCGGCGATCCCGCAGGCGGCTCCGTTCTTCGAACTATCCGGGCTGGGCATCCCGCTCAATCTGGATGCCTGGGACGGTTATCCGGCAGCGCGCGAGGCCCTGTTTGCAGTGGCCAAACCGCTGGCGGCGCGCACCATTGTGGTCACAGGAGACACCCATGCGGCCTGGGCCAACCAGTTGCGGGATGCAGCAGGCGATCTGGTCGGGGTGGAGTTCGGCTGTTCGTCGGTGACCAGCCCGTCGATCGGCGACATGCTGGCCCAGATCGGGCTTGAGGGTGATGTGCTTGGCGGGCTGATCGATCAGGCCAATGCAGATGTGCTGTGGAACGCCCAGACCCGGCGCGGCTTTACCCTGCTGGAGCTGACGCCAGAGCGGGCCAATGCCACCTTCATCGGGCTGGACACGGTCTTTGCGCCAACCTTCGTCGCCAGCACCGACGCGCGGTTCACCACGGCTTGGGCGCCCACAGCGCAGGCGCTGACCAAGATCTGAGGCCCGGCAACGGGTCCAGCCTCTTGCCAGTCCGGGCGGTCCACGCCAGATTTCGGCTATGGCCAGTGATCCAATCACCGCATTCCCTGTTACCCGGCTGCACAAACCCACGCTGTTCTTCGAGCGTGCCGAGTTCGATGCCATCCTGAACACCTATGGCCGTGGCCAGATGGCAGGTGCCTGGCGGGATTATGCCATCGGGCCGGAGGCTGATGTGGTGGTGTTCTGCTTCTTCAGGCGGGCCAGCGAACAACCGCTCTACCGGCTGGAAAAGCGCCCGGCTCTACAGGCGCGGCAGGGCCAGTGGGCGCTCTATGGCATGGGCGGTCAGGTGCTGAAACGCGGCCACGAGCTTCGCCCGGTGCTGGATGTGCTCGAGCGGAAGCTGCTGAAAGTGGTCAAGGGCGGGTGAGGCGTGCGCCGTCCCATTGCGGCTGGCCGCAAGGCAGATGGGCGACCGCCGCGCAAAGGGGCGGGGACATGATATGAATTAGCCGTATTTCATATCATGCCTCCGTTTTTGCGCCTGGATACCAAAAAATGATGTTTGATGCGTGATGCGCTGCGTGCTTCCCTGACACTGTTCAATCCACCGTGGAGCCCGTCATGCGAACGACCCTGTCGATTGATCCCGACCTGCTGGCCATTGCCCGGGATCGGGCAACCCGCGAGGGTGTATCCATCGGTGTGGTGATCTCGAACCTCGCCCGGCTGGGTCTGACCGGTCAATCCGCGCGGGCCACAGAGCGGCCGGTCGTGCGCAACGGCTTCCCCCAAATCCAGCGCGATGGACCTACCCTTCCGGTCACCATGGCTATGGTCAATGAATTGCGTGACGATCTGCCGTGAGTGTCCATTTGCTGGATGCCAATGTGCTGATCGCGCTGTTCGACCCGGATCACAGCCATAGCAAACAGGCCCATGCATGGTTCTCCGATGTCGGCCATCTGGCGTGGGCGACCTGCCCAGTGACCCAGAATGCCATGGTGCGGATCATGTCGCATCCGCGCTACGGCAACGGGCCTTTGCCCGCTGACGCTCTGATCAGGCAATTGGATCAGGCCATCAGCCAGGCAGGCCACCACTTCTGGCCTGACGCCATTTCCCTGACGGACCAGACCGTATTCAACCCGGCGCGCGCCCTCATCAGTGGCGCGCTCACCGATGTCTATCTGCTGGGGCTGGCAGTGGCCAACCGCGGGCGACTGGTCACGTTCGATCAGAAGATAGACCCGATGGCCGTCCATGGCGGCAAGGATGCGCTGCTGGTCCTGCCAGGCGCTTGAGGTGATTATCCAAGCATCCGAATACAAGGGGACAGGAGTTGGCTTGGCCAGGGTTCGATCATGTCCCCGTTTCCAAAATTGAAACAGTGGCGTCTGTCCGTAACGCGCGCACCGGGAGGTGCGCGGTCTTGTGTCCTCTCTTCGGACCGCAGGCCTCCGTGCCTGCATGCACGCGGGGACGCGTGCGGTCCATGAACTGTCCCGGACCATGCCCTGATCCAGCTCACCCCAGCATCCGCACTTCGCGCACCTTGCGCACGCCATCGACGCGCTCGAGCTGAACGATCACGTCCACCACGCTGCGGGCATAGGTGATCAGGTCGGCGTGAGTCAGGCTGGCGCCTGCCGCCAGGCTCATCAGCGCCAGTTGTTCCAGCGCCCCATCAGGGCTGTCGGCATGGATGGTGGAGACCGAGCCGGGGTGGCCGGTGTTGACCGCGCGCAGGAAGGTCAGCGCTTCCACGCCACGCAATTCGCCCACGATGATCCGGTCTGGCCGCATCCGCAGCGCTGCCTGCAACAGATCATCGACTGTGATCCGGGCCTGTCCGGTATCGCCCTTCACCCCGATCAGGCCGACCGCATTGGCATGCGACAGCTGGATCTCGGCGGCATCTTCAATCAGCACCAGCCGGTCGGTGGCGGGCATTTCCTTCAACAGCGCATTGAGAAACGTGGTCTTGCCGGTGCCTGTGCCGCCAGACACCAGAATGTTCTTGCGGGCGGCGACGGCTGTCTGCAGCAGCGCGGCGACGTCCCCGTCGCGGGCCTTTTTGGGCGGTTTGTCAGGCTTGGCGGGCTTGTCCTTCGGCTTCAGCCTGACGGACGAAAACGCGCCGCCTGACGCATAATCCGACAGTGTGAGGTCAGCCACCACATGCTTGCGGATGGCCAGCGCCACCTCACCGCGCGTGGCGGGCGGCAGCACGATCTGGATCCGCTCACCCGATGGCAGGGAGGCGGCCAGCAGCGGTGTCTCCCGGCTGATGCCCTGGCGTGACACGCGGGCGATCTGGGCGGCCAGCCGGGTGAGGTTGCGGGCAGTGACATCCGGTGCCGGATGGCATTCCATGGCTCCGCCGGTCGTCTCGATCCAGACTTCGCCGGGCGTGTTGACCAGAATGTCGGTCACGTCCGGTCGGGCCAGCCATTGGCCGAACGGCGCGAGGAACGCCGCCAGATAGACCCCGCCAGCCGGAGCGCCAGCCTTGGCTGTGCCCACTTTCGATGCCACCTCAGTCCCGCTCACCGCGTGACCCCGGTGAAGTCAAGATCGCGCGCGACAAACACCTGGATCGCGGTGCCCGGATCGACGGTGACGGTCGGCTTGATGTTTTCCGGCTGTGGCACCGTAGCAGTCGCGCTGCCCAGCACCACTTGCGTGCTGTTGCTGTTGGAGAGGGCGGCATTGATTGTCGTCAACAGCACGCCCGGTCCGTATCGCTGCCACAAATGCCGGTCCACCCGGCCGGACAGGCCAGACCGGCCCACGGTGTCGGTGCCCGGCGAGGTGATCTGGATCGACACCCCATCGGGCCGGATCACCCGGTTCCACACCACCAGCGCGCGCGACTGGCCCAGTGCCACGTCTGCCGTATACTCGCCAACCAGCCGCGAGCCGCGGGGGATCAGGATGCGGCTGCCAACAACCGAGCGCACGTCGCGGCTGACCACGGCGCGCACAAAGCCCGGCAGGTCCGAATTGATCCCGGTCTCCAGTACCGCAGCGATCAGGGCACCTTGCGGGATGGTTGTGGCCGGATTGGAAAGGCGCCGGGCGCGTGCGGTGTCTGTGTTGCCTGCGGTTGCGGCGCTGCCGGGGATCGATGGTGGCTGGCCTGCCGCAGGGGTTCCGTCCGGATTGGTGGCCGGGCGCAGCGCACCGGTCAGGTCCAGCACCAGTGTGGGCGAGCGTGCCCGCTGGTCTGCCGTGGCGCCGATTCCGGGCACTGCTGTTGGCGGTGGCGGTGGCGGTGATGGCGGAAGCGGTTCTGGATCGAGTGCGCGCACAGGCGGTGGTGGCGGCAGCGTCACGGGCGGAACATAGGGCGGGATGTAAGGCGGCGGTGGCGGGCTGGTGACCGGAACCGGTGCTGGCGGCGGTGGTGGCGGCTTGTAAGCCGGGATCGTCAGGCCGTCCGTGCCGGGGGTGATCGGGGCAGGCGTGAAGGGCGGTGGTGGCGCTGGCGGAAACAAGGCCGGTGGATCCACCGGCTCCACACGAGACGGATCGGCCAGATCGGGATCGACCGCTTGGGCAAACTGGCCCTCGGCATTGCGGTTGGCCTGTGCAGCCAGCAAGGATGAAAACACGATCCCGCCCAGCACCACGGCCCCGGCCAGCCCGCCCCACAACACCCAGGGCCGATCCCTGAACGCGACAGCCGGGGCAGGGTCCATCCCGTTGTCGGTGCTGACATCGTCGTCGCCGTCCGGGCCCACGATGTCGGGGTCACTGGCCAGAACGCGCGGGTCCTCATCCGCGGGGAGGATCGGACGCAGAGGTGCTGGGGGCAGGGGGCCGGTCACGGTCGGGGCCTCCGTCCACCAAACAGACCCTGCCACAGCCCACGACGTGGCGCAGGTTCGATCTGCGGCGCCGCAACCGGCGATCCCGATGGCTGACCTTGCGCATTGGCCCTTGCCATCGGTGGCACCCAGCCGTCATTGCGCACCACGGTCTCGTCAGCGCCATTGCGCAACACGAAGGAAGGCGCCAGTTGCTGGATCACCACCACCGGGCCGCGCATGGTGAAGTTTACCAGAGTCTCGGTTCCCGCGCCGTCACGGGCAAAGATCGCAGGCAGGGACGCGTCTGGCGGAAACTGGAAATAGGTATTGCGCCCGTCGTCGAACACCTGGGCAGGCATCGTGGCCTCGCTGCCTGCTGCGACATAGGACACATTGGTGGCCACCAACGGGGAAGCGGCGGCGGCGTCCGCGGCCTCTTCAGCTGCGGTGCGAGGATACTCGAACCGGACCCGGTAGAAGATGTCGGCATCCTGGGCGCCAAAGCCCGGCGCCGCGGTCAGCTCGAAGGCATAGCGGCGGCGGGTGGTGACAACCACCATATTGGTGTCTGCATCCGGCTCCAGCGGCTTCAGGAACAGCGTGTCAGCCCGGCTGTTCGGCGTCACCTGCCAGGCCAGCGAGTCGCCAATCGCCACATTCTCGATCTGCTCGTCGGCGTCGAGTTCCAGCATGATCTGATAGCCATAGTGGCCGCGCAGCAGCACCACCTGGTCATCCTGATAGGCCACGAGGCGTACCCGCCGGTCGGTCGGGCTCGGTTGCGGGATCACGCTGCCCGACATGGTCGTGACCGCTACCGACCGCGCCACGGGCGGCTCGATCGCCGCTTGGGCCAGCGCGCCGGTCGGTGCGATCAGTGCTGCCGCCACCACATATCCACCGACCCGGCGACTGGCTGTGCAAGGTCGGTTCTTGTTCCCCCGCCCAGCGGGGGAGCTGTTGGCGAAGCCAACTGACGGGGTGTTTTCAGCCGATGTCGCGCAGCCTGCCGCAAAACACCCCCTTTGTCCTTTGGACACCTCCCCCGCAGTGCGGGGCAGGAAAGCTGATCGCCCGGCCAGATCCAGGCCAGCCTTGTCAGCACCGCGGCTCATTGCGGCAGCTCCTGGGTCGGATCACTGGTGTCCATCCCGCCGATCCCGGTGGGCGGCACCTCATCGGGTGCGTCGGTCACTGTGCCCGCTCCGGTCCCTCCCTGGACTGGCGTGCTGCCATCAGAAGGCATCGTGCCGCTGCCTGCGGGGGCCGACATCACAGGTGGCGACATCACAGGGGCCGGGGCCGGAGCCGGCGGCACAAAGGGCGCGGGCGTGGAGAAGCTGTCGGTGGTCTCGGCATCGCGGCGATAATCGCTCACCTGGAATCCAAGCGGGTTCAGATACTGGTCAGCGCCGGGAAGGGGGCGCGGCTGGAAATTGTAGGTCAGGGTGGCGACCCACGGCCTGCGCGATCCTGCAGTTTGTGCCCCTTCGGTTTGTTCTGTTTCAAACCGCACGACCGCGCTGGTCGGCGACAGGATCGAGACGTTCTTGACGGTTACCTTCACCCGCGTCGATTCCCGATACCGGTTGTGGACGCTGTTCGGGTTGGCCCGGTCCCAGTCGCTGCGATACTCGGCCTCGGCCCGCCCGGACGACCAGCGCATCGTCCGTTCGTAGGCGGCACGATAATCGGCAAGGTCGAAAGTCTCGCGCGCCAGCACATAGAGCGTGATCGCAGACCTGGTTGCCGCATCGCGTGCGGTTGTGTTGGCGATATTGGCAGTCTGGGTCGCCTGTACATAACCGGTTTCGCGGTCCACCGTGACCAGATAGGGCAGGGTGCGGTTCAGCGGCATCATCACCACGATGGCGATGGCCAGCAGGAAGGCCAGTGCACCGGCTGCCAGCGCCACCCGCCAGGCCAGTTTCTGCGACGCCTGCAACGACGCGACTGTATCGCCTGCCCACGAGCCTGCCGCGGCAAAATACGACGCGCGGGTCAGCGGCCCCGGCGGCAGGCCGTCCGGATCGCGCGATTGACGCCGCGCAAGTTTGCGGCGGGCCAGCGGGCCAATCTCGCCGCTGTCGCCGATGGCGGGGTCAAGGTCTGTTTCGGGGGCGCTCATGGCGTGCCTCTCGTGGAAGTCAGTCTGGCCGGGGCTGCCGGGGATGCAGAAGTGCTGGTGCCGCCGGGAACCGGGGTGGTGCGGCGCTGGCGGCTGGCGGCCCAGCTCTGGCCAAGCCGGGGACCATCGGCGATCGATGCCGCACCCGACCGGCTGCCGCCGCTCCTGTCGCCACCGCTGATGTCGAAGCGGCGCACGCCACCATCGTCACGGGCGAGGCCGGCAGCCAGCCCGCCGGCGCGGTTGTCGTTCCCTGTCGCATAGACCGGGGCCGCCCCCAATGTGGCAGCCAGACGCGCGGCCCGGCTGGGGGTCACATCGGCGGGCACGGGCACGAACACCGCCTGGCTGCCCGCCCCATCGCGCCCGCCACCCGCCTGGATGATTGCCGGTTCGGCGAGCGGCGGCGCCTGCCGGGCCGGCAGCCGGAAGCCTGCCACAAGCCGCATGCACATGCCCATCACCGTTGCGAACACCACGGTGAAGGTGA
>JALOSP010000227.1 GCA_025458365.1 Hyphomonadaceae bacterium | reverse complement strand
TGGCGCCACCGTCAGGCCGATTGCAACGGGTATCGCAGTGTGTCCATTTCCACGACTCCGGGGTTGTGCGTCGGCCTGGTGGCCGAAGGACTGGGCTTCCCGCGTGGTGTGGTCAGCCTGTCGGAAACCGAGGTTCTGGTGGCTGATATGGGCAGCTGGTCGGCCGGGCGCGGACGGCTGCTCTTGCTGAGCCTGCCGGGTGACGGCGCACCGGCCTCGATCCGGGTTCTGGCAACCCGGCTGGACAGGCCCCACGGTTTGGCACGCGGTCCGGACGGACGGATCTGGCTGGGTGAAGCCACACGCATCAGCGAGGTGCGGATATCAGGCGAGGCTGCCCAGTTGCGCCCGGTGATGACCGGCGCGCCCGGCGATGGACGCCACCCCCTGATCGGCCTGACCGTGATCGGCGATGGTCGTCTGGCCTTCTCCACAGGGTCCAGCACCGATGATTGCGCCAATGGCGTGCGCGACGGCGTATGTGCCGAAGCCACAGGTGCGCAGGCGCGCGGCACTGTGCGGGTGTTCATGCCGGGGCCGACGGTGGTGCGCTGGACCGATCTGGTGCCCCATGCCACCGGGTTGCGCAACAGTGCGGCTCTGGTCTTTGATCCTGTGTCCAGTGTGCTGTGGGGTGGTGAGAACGGCATGGACATGGCCTCGCCGACCCTGCCGCCTGACGAGTTGAACCGGATCGAGCCGGGGCAGAATTATGGCTGGCCCGGATGCTTTGGCATGGCGGTTCCCGCGCCGGGATTTACCCGCGCGCAGTGTCGCGGCACTGCAATGCCCGCGCGCAATCTGCCTGCCCATAGCGCACCACTGGGCATGGCATTGATCGAGGGCGGGGTGGCGGGGTCCGGACGGGCGCTGGCCATCACCCTGCATGGCCATGCGGCCAACGGCCATCGCATCCGGCTGGTGCCAATCAACCGGACTGGCGAACTGGCCGGACAGAGCCGGGACATTGTTTTCGGTTGGGAGGCACGGCGTGGCGTGCGCCCTCGTGGTGCCCCGGTTGGTGTTGCGCCTGCCCCCGATGGAGGGCTCTTTGTGACGGAGGACCGGAACGGCACGTTGCTGCTGGTATCAGTGCGCGGTCCGCAAGCGGCCCGGTCAGAATGAACACAGGACCGCGCACCTCCTGGTGCGCGCGTTGCAGGCGAGCGGGCTTGCAGTCGGGGATTGAGCGCGTGCCGCGCGGACCGAGAGGTCCGCGGTCCTTAGGGTCTGCACTCCCGGCTTCCCGGTCGCGGTGACGCGCCATAAGGTGAGGCCATGCCATTTCCCAGCGAACCTGATGATGCCCCCGTACCCGGCGCCCGCAATGCGCCGGAATACAGCGTGTCTGAGGTGTCCGGTGCGATCAAGCGCACGCTGGAGGACCGGTTCGGTCTGATCAGGGTGCGTGGTGAACTGGGCCGGGTGACCCGGGCTGCATCGGGCCATCTCTATGCCGATCTGAAGGATGCCGGGGCGGTGCTGTCGGGCGTGATGTGGAAGGGCAGTGCGGCGCGCCTGTCGTTCCGCCCGGAGGAGGGGATGGAGGTGATCGCCACCGGGCGGGTCTCCACCTTTGCCGGGACCTCCAAATATCAGATGATCATGGAACGGCTGGAGCCTGCAGGCGTTGGTGCGCTACTCGCCCAGCTGGAGGATCGTCGCAAGCGGTTGCTGGCCGAGGGTCTGTTCGATGAGGCGCGCAAGCGGGCGCTGCCCTATCTGCCTGCGGTGATCGGTGTGGTCACATCGCCCACCGGGGCCGTGATCCGCGACATCCTGCACAGGCTGGGCGAGCGCTTTCCGGTCCATGTGCTGGTGTGGCCGGTGCTGGTGCAGGGGGAGAAGGCCGCCACCCAGGTCAGTGCCGCCATCACGGGGTTCAACGCCTTGGCGCCCGGCGGGCCGGTGCCGCGACCGGACCTGTTGATCGTGGCGCGCGGCGGTGGCTCGATCGAGGATTTGTGGGCGTTCAACGAGGAAGTGGTGGTGCGCGCGGCAGCAGCCAGCACCATCCCGCTGATCTCGGCAGTGGGCCATGAGACAGATACCACGCTGATCGACTTCGCATCGGATCTGCGGGCGCCGACACCGACGGCGGCAGCCGAAAAGGCCGTGCCGGTGCGCCTGGAGCTGCTGGCCTGGCTGGACGAGCTGGCCGGGCGTCAGACCCGTTCGCTGCTCGGCCGGCTGGAAAGTGGCAGCTTGCGGCTGGGGGCGCTCACCAGCCGTCTGCCACGAGCTGACAGCCTGCTGGCACCGCCCCGGCAGAGGCTCGATCTGGCGGAGCTGCGGCTGGCACCGGCCTTGCGCTCTGCGGTCAGCCTGCGCCAGACCCGGCTGGCGGCAGTCTCGGGACGGTTGCGGCCTGACGTGCTGGCAACAACCCAAGCCCGCGCCGCCGAACGGCTGGCCGGGCTGGATCAGCGCCGGATGACGGCGTTTGCAGGATTGCTGCGGGTCGAGGCCGGGCAGGCCGAAGCCCGGCGCGAGACGCTCACCCGTCTGGATCAGCGACTGGCCGAGGCGATGCGGCAGGCGATGGCACGGCGCACCGACCGGCTGGCTGGCCAGTTCGCCTTGCTGCAGGCGGTGTCGCATACCGCCACACTGGCGCGCGGCTATGCCATTGTGCGCGATGCGAACGGCGGGCTGGTGCGTGATGTGGCCGGGGCGCGGGCGGCCCGCAAACTGGCCATCAGCTTCGCAGACGGCATTGTGCCGGTCGTGACCGGTGACGGCAGGCCCGTTCAGGCGAGCCTGTTCGAGTAGAGCACGCAGTCCTTGCCTGTCAGAGGCGCTTTGAGCTGTCACATGGACAGGTTAATCCTGCCGGTCTGAAAAGGAGACAGACCCATGGGCATTTTCGACCGGATCAAGAACGCAATCTTTGGCCGCCGCCGTCAGGCCACCGCCACCCCGACTGCCGCACCGGCTGCACAGGCTGCACCTGCCACTGTCACCCCCGCAGTGGCCGCCGCCCCCGCCGCCGCAGCCGCCGCCCCTGTTGCGATGGACGCCGTGGATGTGGCCGAAATGCTGGAAGACATGGCCGCCGAAGCCGGCCAGAAGCTGAACTGGCAGACCTCGATTGTGGACCTGATGAAGGGGATGAATCTGAATGATTGTTAGACCTGTGGACCGCCGACTGCTCGCAGCGTTCATTGAAATCACGCATCCGCTTCTTAGAAATCGAATTCGTTGGATAGAACGTCGCCGGCGAATCTCACCTTCTGCAGTGAATTCAGTTGACTGAATGATAAACTGATGACTGGCTGAGTCCTACAGGTTTTTTTTCTGTATTCGTTGACAGGTTTTGGTATCGATTCAGTCGCTCATCCTCGTTTCAGAACCGTATTTTAACGAGCCCGGGTATGAGAGATCACGTGGAACGCCGTCGGGTACTGCCAGCTCAAGGGAGTACGACGCTAACATTCGACAGGCGACTGCCAAATGGGCTATGCTTGAAATGCTTCGAAATCCACCATCCTGTTTTAAACAGGTAAAGCTGAAAGCCAATGTAGTTTTTGTTGTCCTAAGGCTGTGAGGACTGAAATTTTCCCCAAAATCGTATGATTATTAGCATTTTCTGCAAGTTTTCAACATTCTGTAAAAACCGCTGTAGTCTTCTAGGAGGAAAACTTGCACTGTAACTTCAAGATAACGCATATTTCAACAGCTTCCATGTGATTTCAACATTAATGAAGTGTTGGTGGTGTAGTTGTCCTACTTCCTAAATGGTTATATAGGTGTGCATGCACGTAAATAATATAATGTTGTTGTGTACCTCATTTATACCGCTGGTTAAGAGAGATGGTGCTTGAACAGAATTGTGTTCATTGTACCTAGATCTGGAACCGAGTTATTATAGTTGAATAATTCCTTTCCTGCCTCCCGCAACTTAGAAATGGATGTCGCCCATAATCTCAATGCCATCTTCTTTTGCATAAGTCGCAGTAGTAGGATTAATATTTATAGATTACTGCATGCATATTCCATAACGTCTTTCG
>JALOSP010000226.1 GCA_025458365.1 Hyphomonadaceae bacterium | reverse complement strand
ACAGCTCGGCATCCTCGAACCGGACCTCCGGGGGCGCAGGAAGGCCCAGTATTGCGGCTGCAGCCTCGTTCACCGGCGGGGCCGGGCAGGGAAAATCGTCACACAGGTTGAAGACTGTCCCCGGGTGTGGACGGTCCAGTGCTGCCAGAATGCCGCGGGCAATGTCATCACGGTGGCAGCGCGAAAACACCTGTCCCGGCTTGAGGATCGAGCGGGCGTCGCCGGCTGCGACCTTGTCCAATGCCGACCGCCCGGGACCGTAAATCCCGGGCAATCTGAAAACATGGGCGGGCGGGGTCAAAGACAGCCATTGCCGCTCGGCCAGCAGCCTGGCGGCAGCGCGCGGCGAGGTCGGCGACGGCTCATCCTGCTCGAACACCCATCCGCCGCCCCGATCACCATACACTGCCGTTGTGGACAGATATCCGGTCCAACCTGAAGTTCGTGCCCGCAGTGCTGGCTCCAGTGCCCTGAATGCCGGGTCCCCGTTGCTGTCAGCCGGGATCGAGCAGAGGATGGCATCGGCTTGGGCGCACTGGTCTGCAATCAGCGAAATTTCGCCATGACCGGGTGTTTCGGGAAGTTGCATGCCTTGCAACCCAGCCGATTGCAGCGCTGCGACGCCAGCTGGGCTGCGCGCCGTAGCGATCACCGACCATCCGCCACCACGTGCGAGCGCAGCAACAGCCCGGCCAGTATAGCCGCAGCCAAGGATCATCAGAGACCGTCCCACGTGCGCCTTGCCTCTCTTTTGCCGCGTTCTTCTGGCTTTGCGCCCGAATGAAGTTTCCTTGCCCCAAGCCGTTTCGCGTTCTCAAGTCTGTGTCGCCTGCGCTTATGGCCTTGGCCGTCGTGTGGTGCAATCCGGCCCTGTCCCGCCAGGCAGCACCCGCCATCGACTGGCAGGCACGCGACAGTGCCCGGTTGCAGACCTGTCTGGCCATGACCGAGACCGATGCCGAAGCAGCCTATGAGGAAGGCCTGGCCTGGCGCTTTTCCGGTGGTGGCCAGCCAGCAGGCCACTGCCTTGCTGCAGCCCTGGTCGCTCGTGGCAGTCTGGAGGATGGCGCGGCCATGTTGCTGGCCCTGGCCAATGCGCCTGATGGCGGCCCCGATCCACAGCGCGCTCTTCTCCTGTCCAAGGCGGCGAATGCCTGGATGCTGGCGGGCGACCCGGATGCGGCGCTTGCAGCCATCAATCGCGCATTGGAGCTGGCGCCGGGGACCCGCGATCTGCTCACCGATCAGGCCGTCGCCCTCGCCTTGCTGAAGCGTTGGCCGGAAGCGCAGAACGTCCTTGACGGATTGATTGCGGAGAATGGGCGGGATGCCGTCCTGTTCAGGCTGCGGGCGGAGACTGGGCTCCAGCTCGGCCAGTATGATGCCGCCGATCGAGATGTCGAAGCCGCGATCCGGCTCGCACCCTCCGAGATCGACAATTATGTCGTCCGAGGTCGGGCACGGGAAGCTCGCAGGCTGAGGCGGCCGCCTGACTGACAGGCGGTTTTTGTCAGGTCTGCACAGCGGGCAGCAGGTTAAATTATTGTCAGGGAAGCTGTTTTTCACGCGAAAGTTGTTGCCCTCAGACAGAAATGGTTTAGGTGCCGCACCATGACCTCCCATGTATTTCAGGCTTCAACACGTCAGCCGAAGACGCTCATGTGGCTTGCTGTGTCCTTTCCGGCCCTCACATTGGCTCTTGGCTGGACGCCAGCTCTGGCGCAGGCGCAGCCAGCAGAGGCCCCACCCGCAGAGGTCGCACCATCAGCGGCTCAGGATGCAGCCACGCCAGCCCCGGATTCCGTGGTGATTGTCCGCGAAAGTCGCCGTGGCCGCGTTCCAGGTGCCGAGCCTGAACTGGTGATCAATCAGGCGGAGATTCAGGCACTGGGATCTTCCAACCTGGCCGAGTTGCTGGAAAGCGTGCAAAATCTGACCCAGGCCCGCCGGGGTCGCGGCAGTGGACAGCCGGTCGTGTTGTTGAACGGGCGCCGGGTGTCCAGCTTCCGGGATGTCGCGCGTCTGCCGCCGGAGGCCGTCGAGCGGATCGAGGTCCTGCCAGAAGAGGCAGCGTTGCGGTTCGGATTCGCCGCAGACCAGCGGGTGATCAACGTCATTCTGAAAGAGAGCTTTACTGCAACAACCCTTGAAGCCGGCACCCGCTCGGCTTCTGAGGGTACCTTGAGCGGACAGCGCTATGATGTGACCTTCGTTCGGTCGACCCCGTCGGGGAGGATGACGCTCGATGGACGCTATCAACCCAATTCCGGTGTGCTGGAATCCGAACGCGGCGTGACTGGCGTCGGGCGCCCCGGCTCACCGGACGGCTCGGTCCGCGGTTTGCTGGCAGGTGGCCAGATCGATCCGGCCCTGTCGTCTCTGGCCGGACGGACGGTGACTCTGGCAGGGTTTGCGCCGGGGAGCGGGCCCGTATCGCTTGCCAATTTTGTGGCGCAGGCCAACAATCCGGTCCTGGCAAATCAGAGCCGCGTGCGGTCGCTGATTGCCGACAATGATGTGCTGGAACTCAACGGCACATATGTCATCGAGATCAGCGAAACGGCCGAGGCAACCCTCACAGCACGGCACACCCGCGATGAACGCCAGTCGCTGGCCGGTTTTGCAGGTTTTGATGTTTTGCTGCCACGTGGAACCGCATTTTCGCCTTTTGCCAGCGACGTCCGGGTCGGCAGGCTTCTCACGGACGCGTCTGTCCCAGTGATCGAGCGCGATACCGAAACACTGGTGTCGCGTTTGGGCGGGACTTTGTCAGGGCGCGCTTTCGAAACCTGGCAGCTGGCTCTGGACGCGGCGTGGGAGGAAACCACCCGCACCAATATCACGCGCAACGAACTGAATAACGCGGCCATCAGTGCCGCCGTGGCGGCAGGAACACTCAATCCGTTTGGTGCTGCGACCGGGTTCGGGGCATTCCGGGCGGGCCCCCGTCTGTCGGAAGACACCTCCACCGTTGTGGAGGTGATCGGCAATGCCAGCGGTCCGCTGTTCGAAAATCGGGAGGCCGGGGCCATCCGGTTGTCATCGCGGTTGAGCGTGCGTGACCGCCAGCTCGAAAGCCTCACCCGGTCGGATGCCGGGGAAAGCAGGGCTGATCTGTCACGCAGTGAAGGCGTGGCCTTCGTCAGCTTCGAGGTACCGCTGACCAGACTGCCGGATGAAGGCTTCAACTTCATCGGTGAAACCAGGCTGACCCTATCAACCACGCTGCGCGAGCTCAGTGATTTCGGCACATTGCAGAGTTCGGAAGTGTCTTTCAAATGGGATCCGGTTCCCTGGTCCGGGTTTGTGCTGACGGGCGCCGTTGGTGACGGAGCGCCCTCGATCGAGCAATTGGGTGCGGCAGTGGACGTGCAACCCAATGTTCCCGTACTCGATCCGGTGAGTGGCGCCAGTGTGCTGGCCACGGTTACCACGGGCGGAAACCCGTCCCTGCAGGCCGCGACCCAGACTGACCGCAGCATCACCTATTCGTTCAGACCGCTGGCGCTGTTCACGCCCGAGTCTCGCTCCCAGACCCAGATGTCGATCGATTTCACCTATTCGCAAGCTGAGATTGACGATCAGGTGTCGGACTTCCCGCAGCCAAGTGCCGAGCTTGAGGCTGCGTTTCCCGAGCGGGTGCTCCGGGATGCGACAGGCCGCCTCACTGGGCTTGACCGCCGCCCGATCAATGTCAGCAGGGTCGAGACCGAACAGTTCCGCTGGGCGTTCAACTACGGTGGTATGATCAGCCTCGGGCGCGGTGGTGCTCAAGGTGGTGGTCAGGGCGGGGGGCAGCCGCCCGCCGGCGGTCCGCCTGGCGCGCCCGCCGCTTCAGCGCCTGCACCTGTTCCGGGGGCTGGTGGCAGGCCGGCGGCAGGCGGCCCACCATCGGGTGCGCCTGCTGCAGGCGGGTCCAGCGGGGGCTTCCCGACCGGAGCCCAGATGACCAGCATGATGCGCAGCAGCGGCGGATTGGGCCCGCCCCGGTTCGGCATCAACCTCAGCCAC
>JALOSP010000225.1 GCA_025458365.1 Hyphomonadaceae bacterium | reverse complement strand
TCCTTGGATCTGTGCCAGCAGCCCGGCGGCGCTGGTATGTGCGGTGGCGAGTGCCTCGGCCACGTCAGCCTCAATCGTGGCACTGGCCGGATCGAGAGCGGACAGCGCGGCTTTCTGGCCCGCCTCCCAGTTGGCGATCTCCAGTGTGGCCAGACGCAATGCGGTGCGGCGTTCGAGGATCACGGCGATCAGCTGGTCCAGCGACAGGCCACGGGCCTGTGCCTCCTGGGTGAGCAGCGCAACCTCGCCAGCCGCGCGCTGACTGGCGGGCTTGGCGGCAATCTCGGCCTTGAGGTCGTATTCAGCGAGCTTTCCGGGGTCGCCGGTTGGCGCGATGCGGGCACGCAGCTCCGTGGCTGCAGCCGTGATCAGGCGGGCGGCCTCAACCTGGATGGCGGCGCCCACGGCGGCGGGGCTCGCCCCGGCCTGGCGGGCCTCGGCTGGACTGGCGTTCACGACTACGCCCGAAGCGACGGGGACTGAAAGCAGCATCATAGGGTCACCAATGTTGAAAGAACATGACGGGGGGTCGTCGCCCCAGCGGCGACCGCCCACATCACCCGCCCGGCGAGGGGAGCGCCGGTCACGGTCACCCCCTCTATGGTCAGCGCGCATGGGCTGCCTGCCTCGAGCAGGGCGGCAAAATGATTGGTTGGGAGCGCTAGCTCGCCACCGCGCAGGGTTAGCTCGCAGATGCCCGAGTAGGCGCGGTCATGCCGCGAGATCGCGACGATCTGGCAGTCCGAACCGATGGCAGCCGGGTATCCGGTGGCGTCCGGAATCACCGTCTTGATTCCGCGTAACACGAGACTGCCACCGTTCTCGAGGCTGAACGGCGCAAGCTGCCGGGTGGCGCCGCCCAGCGGGCCGCGATTAAACGTGAGCGCCCGGAGCGGGCCAGGCGGGGCGGTGAGCACCAGCCTGCGACCATCAATCCGGGTGCTGTAGGGGAAGCCAGCCGCGTAGGGGACCTCATAGTCGGCCAGCAGGATCACCGTGCAGACCCCGCCAAACGGTGTCCGCGCGAGCGCGGCATCCAGCGAGCGTAGTGGCGCCTGTGCAGACCCTGCAGCAGTATCACTGCCGACAGCCTGATTGACGTGCACCGTCACTGCCAGGCTGGCCTGACGGGTCGAGAATTCGGCCTGGAGCGCATCGCGCAAGGCGATGTGCGCAGCGTTGGCCCCCTCAAAGCTGGCAGCGCAGGCTGCCAGGCGATCAGAGGCGGAAATAAGGGCGGCCATGCTCATGCGGCGACGGGCTCCAATTGATTGAGGCGGGTGTGGATGAGGGCGCGGTCAGCCAGGCTGGACAACGCGAAATTGAACAGCTCGTCATCGGGCGCGGCCACGATGACCAGGCCGTCAGCGACGCGACGCAGATCAAGCACCTGGTCGAGCAGGTATTCGATGGTGCCGGTCTGGCGCGGGGTGACGTCGGTCCCGGCCCAGAGGCAGATCAAGCGGTTCTGGGCGTCAAAGAAGCCGACCTCACGGACGGCGATCACAGGCGTGGCGGGGGCAGGCGGGAACGCACAGGTCACCCGCCAGGCGCGCGCCTCGATCTGCACGCGGGTATCGATAGGGCGGCGGGCAAGCTCCCGGCGCAGGCCGGTCTGGGCCGGGTTGGGCACATAGGACGCACCCAGCCCGTCACCCAAGGCGACGTGGGTGATCGCGACGGCCGAGCTGGTCCCGGCTGCCAGTGCGATCAGGCTTTCGCCCAGATCTGTGATGATGGTGGTGTGTTGGCTCATGCGGCTGCCCTTTGAACGTCGTGGGTGTGGCGCCAGATGGCGCGATCACGGCAGGCCGCGCGGATCGCGATGGCGGCAGGCGCGGCGTGGGTTCGGGCTCCCGGCTCGATGGGTGCCCGCTCGACCGCGCGTTCGCGAACCCCGGCCCGCAGGGCGATGGGCGCTGGTGACAGGCACTCCCCCACCCGGACGGTGAAATGCACCCGTGCAGGGGCGGTGACCGACACGATCCCGGAAATCAGGGCGACCAGAGCCGCGTCAACCGTGCCACCAGCACCGATCACGCCATCGGCGTAGCAGTCGACGCGGCACGTGAATGGTTGGCCAGAGCCGCCCGGTGCAAACCATTCGATGAGGTCGGTGGCAAAGCCCAAGGCGCCAAGGCTGGCGCGGACGGCGGCAGGGGTTCCAGCCAGCGCATGGGTGGTCAGGCTCGATGCACAGACGGCCCGCTTGACGTCCACCGGCCAGTCATCGCGCCAGACATCGACCGACAGGCCCCAAGCCAAATGGCCGAGCAGCTCGGGCGGGCAGAGCGCCGGGCTCCAGACGGACGGCAGCGGCGGCAGATCGAGCCGGACGGCCTGTTCAACAGCCCGTTCAACGCCGGTTGAATTGGGCGGCAGGAGCGAAACGAGCTCAGGCATCGCGACCTCCTGGGGCCAGCGTGACGGATGTGATCTTGGGGGCTTGATGGACACCGAGCAGCACATCGGCAGCCGGTTGGGCGAGGGTCACGCGGTGGACACCGGATTGATGCAGGGCAGCCATCAGACCCGAGCGGGTGATGTCGCCCCCAAGGCGGCGCTGCGCGTCGAGATAGGCATCGAGCGCGGCATCGACGGCGGCCATCACTGTGGCCGAAGACGGGCCTTCCATCAGGACAATCGTGGCCTCAATCGCCACATTGACCAGACTGGCAGGCACCACATCGACCTGATCGGTCAGAGGCCGGACGGTCTCCGCATTGACCGCAGCCAGCACGGCAGCCAGCACGGCCCCGCCAGGCGCGCCATCACCAGACCGGGCCAGCACATGCAGGCGGACAACACCCGGTGCTGGCGACGTCACGGACACGTCCTTGACATCCGGATGGGCGGCCAGGGCATGGGCCACATAGGCCCCGCGTGGCCCGGCCACCGACATGGCATCTGGCGCAAGCTGGATGCGGCGTCGCAGATCAGCGTCAGCTTCCATCACCGGCTCGACTGGCGGAACGGAGGCCAGATTGCCCGCCACCAGCATCAGCCGCCTGACCCCGAACAGGGCGGCCAGATGATCGAGATCGGCGCCGGTCGCAAAGGCCAGCAGCATGGCCCGCGTCCGGTCGTTCCAGCCCTGCCGCAAGACATATTCGTCCCACGCATCGCGCTGGAGATATTTGGTCAGAGGTTCCATTTCCAGAGCGAGCACCCCGGCAAGCTCTGGGGCCAAGGCCAGCAAGGCGTCTTTCTTGCGGGCATAGATCGCCTCGGCATCAACCAGCGGCAGGGCCTCAGGCGGCGGCAGGGTGGACAGGTCGATCACAGCGCGACCTCCCCGAAGCCAGCGCCGTCCTTGCCGGTCCAGTGCAGGCCGAGCGTGACACCCGTCGCATTGGCGTCCAGCACCTGCACGCGGGTCAGCCGGATGCGCGGCTCCCACCGGGCGACCGCCTCGGCGGTCGCCGAGTAGATGTCGAGCAGGGTCTGGCGGTTGACCGGGCGACCCATCAGATCAGCCAGGCGCGAGCCATAGGCGCGGCGCAGCACGCGCGACCCCACCGGCGTCGACAGGATATCGCCAATCGACTGGACGATGTGGGCGCCGCTGTCGGCCAGCGCGGCCCCGGTGGTGCGGTTGGTCCCGATCATTGGGGCGCCCCAGACTGGGCGCCGCCCGCTTGGACCTGACCATGCTTGTGCGTTTTCAGACTGATCGAGCGCGCCTTGACGTCATCGCTGGCGGTGACCTTGCCGGTGACGTCGACATCCCCGGTGATGGAGACCGCACCGGTGATCGTCACCGGCCCGGTGATTTCGATGGCCCCGCCCTTGATGACCATGGTCACGCCGCCCAGGTCGATGGTCGGGTGGGCTGCGTCGGCGGCAATCGCGCCTGCTGAGGTCGGCACCGAGCCGACCACGAAGGCCCGCGCCAGATCGCCCGAAGGCGACAGCACGGCAACCTGCTCACCCTGGCTCGGCATCCAGTGGGCCTTGATCACGCCGGAGCGGATTTGCAGCACCGGGATCGGCGCGGTCTCGATGCCGCCGAG
>JALOSP010000224.1 GCA_025458365.1 Hyphomonadaceae bacterium | reverse complement strand
TTCGGGACCGAGGTGCTGCCGGACTGGGCGCAGGCTTTCTCCCTTCTCCCCAACGGGGAGAAGGGCCGGGGTTGAGGGGGTGACTGGGAAAATCGCCTTGCTGTGGCAGAGGTGGCGATGATGGCGGCAGCCCCTCACCCAACCCTTGGCGTACACGCCAAGCCCCACGTTGCGGGGCGAGGGCATTGTCTTCGCATAGTACGGTCACTGCACGCCACATATGTGATTTGACACCCTTCATCGGTGACTACATACTGCGAATTGTAGTCACCGTTGGAGGCCAAGATGGCGACCCGCACCATGCAATTGCGCCGTGCAAAGGCCGAATTGTCCGCAGTTGTGGACGAGGCCGTCAAGGGCAATGCCACTGTCATTACCCGGTACGGCAAGCCACAGGCTGTTCTGGTGAAGTATGAGGACTGGGAATCCGGCCATCAGTCCTTTGCAGACTTGTTACTGGCCTTTCCCGGCCCGGACGCTGAAGTGCTATCGCGTTGGCCTGACACGCCACGGGAGCTTGAGCTCTGAGTGATCTCATCATTCTCGACACCAGCGTCTTGTCGATGCTGGCGCCGGACCGGACAGACCGGGAGAGTGGGATCGGCGCATGGTTGATCGCAAACACGGACCGGCTTGCCTTGTCGGTGGTCACTCTAGCCGAAATCAGTCGCGGTGTCTCGATGTTGGAGGTCAAGGGCGCCACTGCCAAGGCGGCCCGTTATCGCCTGTGGCTGGACCTGATGGCCGCCAGGTTTGCCGATCGGATTGTGGCAGTAGATGCCACGATTGCGCTGCTGGCGGGTGAGTTCGACGGCAGGGCGCTAGGAGCCGCGTTTCAGCTCGGCCTGGCTGATGCCTTGATCGCTGCGACGGCCTTGATCCGGGGGTGTCCGGTTCTCACGTTAAACGTGAGGCACTTCGAGGCACTCAATGTGGAAGTGCTGGACGCGGGGCAGATTTTCACTTGAGCGCCCGACCGCTCACCCCTCCTTCGCCATCTCCCCCGCCGCTTCCAGCGCACCGCGCAATTCCCGCCGCAAGTCCTTCGGTTCCAGCACACGCAGCTTGCCGCCCCAGCGGAACAGGCTCCAGGCCAGTTCGCGCATGCCGCCACCGTGCAGGCGCACGATCAGGCTGCCGTCTGGCTGGTCTTCGAAGCGCTGCGTGGGGTGAAACTGCCAGCGCCGGGCTTCCTCGACGGCGTGGGGTTCCACCTTCAGCACCACGTCCATGGTGCGATCATCCTGAAACACACCGAAGGATCGTTCGGAGAAGGCCTTGAGCGAGAAATCGTCTGGCGGGCCGCCGGGAGCATCTGTCACCACCGGGGCCTCGATCCGGTCGAGCCGCCACATGCGCGGCAGCATCGGGTTGGCGGCGTTCACCTCATGGGCCACCAGATAGACTTCCCCGCCAAACAACAAGCCATAGGGGATCACCACCCGCCGCTTGCCCGGCGCCGAGCCACCGGCATAGGCGAAGCGCACCTGTTTCAATTCCAGCAGCGCCTTGCGCAACACTTTCAGCTTGGCCGGATCGGCCAGCGCGCGCGCACCCGGTTGCACGGCCAGTTCTTCGGCCTGCATCAGGGCTTCGATATCGGGTTCGAGGCGGCGCAAGTCGCGGGAGATCAGGCTCCTGATCTTGCCTTCCAGCCGGGTCAGGGCCTCGCCCGCCGCGGGGTTCGACTTCGCCAGCAAGGCGCGCGCACCGGCCAGTGCGGCCAGCTCATCCGCATCGGGCTTGACCAGAAAGGTGTCGGCCATCCGCGCCATGCGCCAGCGCTTGGACGGCGGGTCGGAGACCTCCTCGATATCGGGAAACAGTTCCAGCAACTGGTCGCGCATCCGCTCGGTGGTGCGCCGCTTGGTGCCGATCTTCTCGCCCATCTCATCAAGCGTCAGGCCGCGACGCGAGGCTGCAAGCTCGCGGGCAAGTTCGATCAGAAGGGCGGTCTTCTCGTGGCGCATGGCGGGTTCCACTGTCAGGCGTCACCTGTGATTGCCAGCATGCGGGCGGTTCAACAAGGCCACCTGCCGCCCGGAGCGCAGGGCGCATCGAGATGCGCGTCGGGGACTTGTCGGCCATGGGCGGGATCGGGCATGAAGTGGAGCAGAGCAGCGCCTGATCAGTAAGAACCACTCTGATCGGAGAGACCGGTGCTCAAGATCGATCTTTTTGCTGGGGGAGTTTCGCGAATGGACAGGCGGTTGCGACGTGTGGCTCTGGTGGCGGGCACGCTGGCCTTGGCAGTGGGGTTGGTTGGATGCGCCCCGCGAGACGAGGATGCGAGCAGCACGCCTGGCGCAACTGTCAAGGCTGAAGCCAAGGCGCCCGCCGCCCCGCAGGCAGCGGCAACAACTGACCCAGCCACCCCTGACCCGACGCCTGCAGATGCCCCTGCGGCCGGCGCCAGCATCAAGGATGATCCAGGTGCCAGGGCAGCGATTGTCGGATCTTGGGCGCACGGGCTGGAATCCTGCAATTCGGGCGAAGCTATCCGCTTCAGTGCCGACGGCACCTATGGATTTGAAGGCGAAGGCGGGACATGGGACCTGAAGGGCGAGCAACTCCATTTCGAGAATGTGATGCTGTTCGAGCCGGGTGTGGACGGCGAGACGCCCGGTGACCCCGGATCGGTGAAAGTTGTCGCAGTCGAGGCCGCCAGCATGAAGTGGCAGATGGCAGACGGCAATATGATCGACTATGTGCGGTGTCCGGGCGTGCAATGAGTCAGGCGGCCCGATTACGCCACGCCACTCTTGCCGACCTCGACGCGGTCACGGCAATCTATGCCCACCATGTTCTGACGGGCACGGGATCATTCGAGATCGAGCCGCCAGACAGGTCCGAGATGGGAAACCGGATGGACCGGGTCCACGCGCGTGGTCTGCCATGGATCGTTGCCGAACAGAGCGGAATGATTGTCGGGTTCGCCTATGCCGGGCCGTTCAAGGAACGGGCGGCCTATGCGGCCACTGTCGAGAACAGTGTCTATCTGGCGCCGGGCTGTGCAGGGCGCGGGCTAGGGCGGTGTTTGCTCGACGGCTTGCTGGCCGAACTGTCCGCGCGCGGCATCCGCGAGGTTCTGGCTGTGATCGGCGACAGCGAGAACCACGCTTCGATCGGACTGCATACGGCATGCGGTTTCAGGCCTGTGGGAACCTTCACCCATGTCGGCCGCAAGTTCGGGCGCGACCTGGATGTCGTACTGATGCAAAAAAGCCTGTAGCCCGATGTGGACCCGGTCGGATCAGGCCCGGACCCGGGTGACTTCCACGCCCGAACAGCGCGCCCCGGGCACGGCACCGGGCTTTTCCACGCGCAGCCGGACTTCGACAATCCTCTGGTCTGCCAGCAGACGCGAGGCAATCTGCTCGGCAAAGGTCTCGATCAGGTGCAGGTGGGCACCATTGGCAATCTCGCGCACCACCGCGACCAGTCCGTCGTAATCGACGGTCTCGGCCAGGGCATCATCGGTTGACCGCACAGTGCCGGGATCGACTGCCACATCAATGTCCACAACCAATGGCCTGCGGCTGCCTTTCTCGTGGGCATAGACCCCGCACTCTGCCTCGACCATCAGGCCTTCGACAAAGATCCGTGTCTGGCGGGCCTGGGTAGCGACATGGGCTATGGCGGCGTCTGTGCCCTGGTCGGCTCCGCCCCCTGCGGCAGAGCGCTGGCGGCGCCAGCCTTGGCCGGGGCGGGCCACCAATCCCAGTTCAGTCGGGCCGGTCGAGCGCATCGGGTATCCTCGTCCTGTCGCCACGGGCACACGATTGCGTGATTGGCGGACTATCTCTGGCAGGCATAGCCCAACACCCACCGCTTTGTCATGTCGGGCACCTGTTTTTACCGTGTTTTCCGGATCGGTCAGGGCCGTGACCTGCAGTTACGCAAAATAGTTGCCGTGAGGGAATTGCAATCTTTAATTAACCGGCATCGTGCTGTAATTGTGCCACAACCTGAGGGGGTAGCCGGGCCGTGATGTTTCTTGAATCTGTCGGGTCTGTACT
>JALOSP010000223.1 GCA_025458365.1 Hyphomonadaceae bacterium | reverse complement strand
CCACCTGACCGCCGCGCGCCTGCATCAGGAGGGCAGGTCCCTCGACCATCAGGGCCAGCATGCTGGCCACAGCAAGTGCCAGGAAGATGCCATCGACACTCATGCCCATCCAGACAACGGCTCCGATCGTCAGGGCAAAACCGGCCAGTGTGTGGAAGGTGTCGACAAGTGCAAACCGACCGGCATTGAGCGCCATCCGCCGGGTTTCCAGACCGATCCGCAACAGGCTGCGCACGACAGCTCCGCCGAAAGCCGCAGCCAGCGCCAACTTGACCGTGGGATCGCCGTTCCAGATCATCAGACCCGTGACGGCGACCACCGCAAAAATCGATGCAGACACCAGATTGGCGCGCAGCATCGAGGCGAAATGACTGGCGGTCTGACCGCGCTCGCGTGCTTCGGTATAGAACCGCGATGCCGCTGCCTCGGTCCAGGTCAGGAAGATGTAGTGGGCCAGCGTCATGGTGGCGAACACGAGCGCAAAACGCCCGTAGTCCACATCGCTCAAGACCCGGGTCAGCACGGCAATCGTGCCGAAACTGGCCACGGCCTGTGCAAGGTTGGGCACCAGATAGGTGGCGAGGTGGCGGGTCAGCATGGTTGGTGCGTCTGCTCGATCAGCGGATCGCCGACCGGTCACCCAGCAGGGCAGGCACTGTTACCAGCATGATCCACAGGTCCAGCCAGAAATTGGCATTGGTGATATACTCCACATCAAAACGAACCCGCGCTTCCACCTCATCTGACGTGTTCACCGGTCCGCGCGAACCGTTGATTGCAGCCCAGCCGGTCATGCCGGGCTTGATTCTGTGGCGGTGCGCATAGTCGGCGACCAGCCGGTCGCTTTCCACATTGCCGGTCTTCATGCCAACCGCGTGCGGCCGCGGCCCGACCAGCGACATGTCACCGGCCAGCACATTGAACAATTGCGGCAGCTCGTCCAGCGAGGTCTTGCGGATGAAGCGACCGACGCGGGTCACCCGCGCATCGTCCTTTTCCACCTGACGGGCAGCCTTGTGGTCTGTCATGTCGGTGCGCATCGAGCGGAACTTCCAGCATTTGAAAGGCCGGTTGTTGAAGCCGTGGCGGGTCTGGCGGAAGAACACCGGTCCTGGACTGTCGAGTTTCACCGCCAGGGCCACCAGCAGCATCACTGGCGACAGCGCAATCAGTGCCACCAGGCCCAGGACCACATCCTGAACGCGCTTCCAGAACGCCCGCCGCGCATCGGCTGGTGTGCCAGAGACATAGGCAACTGGCATGTCGCCAATCCGGCCGATGGTTGTGCCGTCTGCATCAAAGCCCTTCATGTCGAGCGCCAGCACCAGCTTGTTGGGCATTGCCCGCAGCCGCTCGATCAACTGACGTACCCGCGACTGGGCGCCCTGCGGGATGGTGATGATCACCCGGTCGACGCCGGGCAGGCCGTCCCAGGCCATCAGGTCGGCCAGACTGCCGGTGACTGGCACCCCCTCGATTTCGGCCGGCACCCGCCCGATCCGGTCGTCATAGATCGCCATGACCGTGATATCGCCACTGCGCGCCGCCGCGCTGATCAGGCGACGGGCGGTGTCGGTGGCACCGACAATCACCACATGGAGGGAGAATACGCCCGATATGCTCAAAGCGCGCACCACACTGGCCATCATGGCGTGGGCGAGGACGATGAGCCCGCCGGCAAGGATGCCCAGCATGCCCGCCTCAAGCGCACCTTCGCCGATCGGGCGACCTGACAGCCAGGCCACTGCCGCACCGACTGCAATGCCGCCAGGCAGCGCCAGCACGAGCGTTCCCACCGCCTTGAGGGCATGTTCGGCAGGCCTGGGGACAGCTGCGTAAGCATGGCTGTTGGCCTCGCGCAGTGCCCACCAGATGAAGAGGCCGCAGAACAGCATCGGCAGGGCCACGGCCAGCGAAGCTGCCAGCAGCCGGTCGGCGGTGTAGAGCCGCAGGATCAGGGCCGAGCTGAACAGGATCAACCCCACATCCAGCAATTCGGAAGCCTGGCTGAAAGTCGCGCGGTAGAGCCGGGCGGCTGTCACCCGGCGTGCTGCGGTCCGGCTGCTCACAGCCATCCGCTGAGCCTGGTCTGCAGCCAGGCCTTCTGCCGCCGTGCCTTGCTGACGTGCCCTTGGCGTCTCGCCAGTGCTCTGCGAACCCGCTTTGTATCGCGCCACTGCCATCGCCACCCAGCCCCCAAGCGCCATCCGCGCCATTTGCGACGGGGCAACATCGGCCCCGTTCATCACTCTGAATAGCGTCGCACAAGCAGGTTTGTCCCCGGTTAACCGCACTGAGCGCAAATGGTTCGCCGCGAAAATGCTGCAGCGTTGTTCTGCGACATCCGGCTTGCATTGCCACCACAGGCCGGGCTAACAGGACACCGCGCGGAGACGTGGCCGAGAGGCTGAAGGCACTCGTTTGCTAAATGAGCGTGCTCCAAAAGGGCACCGAGGGTTCGAATCCCTCCGTCTCCGCCAGCCACCCCTTTTCAGCCGGTTTCCGTGGGGCTCGATTTCGGGCCAATTATCTGTTATATTGCAGGAAATTGCCCGATTTCGGTTTCGGTTGGTTTCCTTCCGTTTCGAGCTGCGGCGATCAGTTTGTGGGTACAAATGTGGGTACAGATCGGTCTGGCCCACCTTGGTCCCGCTCCTGAAACGGGTGACTGGCCATGGCAGGTCTGAGGAACAAGCTGACAGCAACCACCGTCCGCAGCACGACACGCACCGGTCTGCATGCCGATGGGGCCGGTCTTTATCTGCAGGTCACCCGCAATCCCAACCATGGCCATCTGCGCAAATCGTGGCTTGTGCGGTTCCAGGGCGATACCGGACGGATCCGCGAGGTCGGCATCGGCAGTGCCGAACAGCTGAGCCTCTCCGAAGCCCGGGAGAAGGCCGCCATCGTCCGCAAGGAAGCCAAGGCGGGCGTCAGGGAGGTCACCGAGCGGCAGAAGGAGCGCAAGGCGGCTGTCCTCAAGCAGGCCCGCGAGATGACCTTTGCCCAGTGCGCCGAGGCCTACATCGCCGCCCACAAGACGAGCTGGAAGAACGACAAGCACAAGGCCCAATGGGGTGCCACGCTCAAGACCTACGCCTATCCCGTGTTCGGCAAGGTGCCTGTGGCCGACATCACGGTGGCCATGATCATGAAGGTGCTCGACCCGATCTGGACCACCAAGACCGAGACGGCGAGCCGCCTGCGGGGCCGGATCGAAAACGTGCTCGACTGGGCCACTGTGCGCGAGTACCGCACTGGCGAGAACCCGGCCCGCTGGCGGGGCCATCTTGAGAAAGCGCTCCCCGCCGCAAAGAGCAAGGCGCGCCGCGTGAAGCATCATGCCGCCCTCCCAATCGACGATGTGCCGGCCTTCATGAAGGCGCTGGCAGGGCAGGCGGGAACCGCTGCGCTCGCCTTCCGCTTCGCCATCCTCACAGCAGCGCGCACCAGCGAGGTGCTCGGTGCCCGTTGGGACGAGATCGACTTCGAAGAGCGCGCCTGGCTGATCCCGGAGGAGCGCATGAAGGCAGGTCGCGCCCACCGCGTGCCGCTATCGCAAGCCGCGTTGGACGTGCTGGAAGCCATGCGCGGCAAGCACCCGGACTTCATCTTCCCCAGCACCCATCGCGGCAAGGCGCTCTCCAACATGGCCTTCCTGATGACCCTGCGCCGCATGGACCGCACGGACCTCACAGCACACGGCTTCCGCTCCACCTTCCGCGACTGGGCCGCCGAGCGCACCGACATCCAGAACGAAGTCGCCGAAGCAGCTCTCGCCCACACCATCAGCAACAAGGCCGAGGCAGCCTATCGGCGGGGTGATCTGTTCGAGAAGCGGCGCAAGCTGATGGATGCTTGGGCGGGCTTTGCGATGGCTTGTCCCCGAGGCTGACGCGAATGATCAGGGCGATAACTATCTTGCGTTCACTCTGCGTGCAGCGTCGGTTTGTGCAGCACCTCGTCCAGTCGGCATGCAGCGCGATAGACCATGCTGAGCAAGGCGCTCCGCTCGGTTCCG
>JALOSP010000222.1 GCA_025458365.1 Hyphomonadaceae bacterium | reverse complement strand
TGATCCTGCTTGTTGGCCTGGGCAATCCGGGCATCAAATATGAGGCCAATCGCCACAATGTGGGCTTCATGGCGGTTGATGCCATTGCAGCCGGGGCGGGGTTTGGTCCGCCGCGCGTGCGGTTTCATGCGATCACCCGTGAAGGCGTGATCAACACCGCCGCCGGGCCAAAAAAAGCGCTGGCGATGAAGCCCCAGACGTATATGAACGAGAGCGGGATCGCGGTTGGCGAGGCCGTCCAATTCTTCAAGCTCGATCCGTCTGCCGTGGTTGTCTTCCACGATGAACTCGATCTGGCCCCCGGTCGCTACCGGATCAAGACCGGTGGCGGGGCGGCAGGACACAACGGTTTGCGCTCGATCAGCAGCCGGATCGGGCCGGACTATGTGCGGGCCCGCATCGGCATCGGCCATCCCGGCGACAAGGCCCGTGTGCTGTCCTGGGTGCTGGGCGACTATGGCGCTGCCGAGCGCGAGCCTGTGGCAGACCTGTGCAACGCGATTGCGCGCTCCGCCGATCTGCTGGTGGCTGGCGACCATGACGCCCACCAGAACCGTGTGGCCCATCTGGCGCCGTCGTCTGCCTGGCCTGCCTTGCCCGGCATTGGCGCCAGCGGTGCTCGCGGCCATAAACTTGATGATCCGAATTGAAGGATGGCAGCGATGAGCCTTGCGTTTCACCATTTCCCCGGCGCCTGTTCGCTTGCGACCCATATCGTATTGCATGAGGTCGTGCTTGCATTTGAGCCGGTTCGGGTTGCGCTGCTGGATGGCGAACAACGAACCAGTGGCTACCTGGCTGTCAATCCGTCCGGCAAGGTTCCGGCGCTGATCATCAATGGCTCGCTTTTGAGCGAGACGCCTGCCATTCTGGCCTGGCTGGCCGATCAGCGTCCGGAGGCTGGCCTGTTGCCGCTTGAGCCGTTGGCGCGTGCACAGGTTATCTCCCTGGTGACATGGATGTCGGGCACATTGCACCCTGGCTACGGGCGGATTTTCAGGCCCGATCTGACGGGCGCACCACAAGCTGCCTGGGACGATGTGCGAGCCTTTGGCAAAGCGGACGTGCAGGCCGGGTTGGCCCGTCTGGAGGCGCTGTTAGGTGATCAGGACTGGTTTTTCGGTGATTACTCGATTGCCGATCCGCTGGCCTTGGTCATGAGCCGCTGGGGCTTCCGGTTCGGTCTGGACATGGCCAGTCTTCCCCGACTGGTTGCCCATGGCAGGCGGGTTGCTACGAGACCCGCCGCAAGCCTGGCAATCGCCGATGAAGGCATCGAGATTGACCGATGACAGATGGTGCCAGGCGCTGGATCAACGCGGTGATCTTCGACTGCGACGGGGTGCTTGTCGATTCAGAACCCCTGGCCAACCGTTTGCTGGCCGAGGCGCTGACCGCCATGGGCTGGCCGATGGACGAAGCCGAATCAACCGAGCGTTTCATCGGCCTCTCTATGCCAGCGGTGGACGATCTGGTCCGCGCGCGGCTTGGCTCTGGCGTGCCTGACAACTGGGTGGAGCAATACCGGCAGGTCTATCATTCCCGCCTGTCCACTGACATCACACTGATCCCCGGCATCGAAGCCGTGATCGACCATGTGGAACACCTGGGTCTGAAAACTGCCATTGCCTCGTCGGGTGGCCACGCGGGCATGGCAGTCAAGCTGAAAACCACCGGCCTTTGGCCCCGGTTTGCCGGCCGGATCGCATCGAGCGAGGATGTGGGCGCAGGCAAGCCCGACCCGGCGGTTTACAGGCATGCAGCGGCCATGATCGGGGTGGAACCTTCCGCCTGCATTGCCATCGAAGACAGCCCCAATGGCGTGCGCGCTGGCGTGGCGGCCGGCATGATCGTGCTGGGCTACGCGGCCACCACAGACAAACAGCGCCTGCTCGATGCAGGCGCTGCTGTCGTGTTCAAGGATATGGCCGAAGTGCCGGGACTGCTGGCGGCTTACCGCTTGTCCATCGGCACGTAGTCGCGGGCGGTGGCGCCTGTGTAGATCTGGCGCGGGCGACCGATCTTCTGGGCGTCGTCCTCGTTCATCTCGGTCCATTGGGCGATCCAGCCCGTGGTTCGCGCCAGTGCAAACAGCACGGTGAACATCTCCACCGGGAAGCCCATGGCGCGCAGTGTGATGCCTGAATAGAAATCGATGTTCGGATAGAGCTTGCGCGACACGAAGTATTCGTCGTTGAGCGCGATCGTTTCCAGTTCCTTGGCCACGGCCAGCAGTGGATCGTTGATACCCACGATGTCGAGCACTTCATTGCAGGCTTTCTGCATCACTTTGGCGCGCGGATCGTAATTCTTGTACACCCTGTGGCCGAAGCCCATCAGGCGCACACCGGATTCCTTATCCTTCACTTGCCGGATGAACTCGGGGATTTTGTCCACGGTTCCGATCTCTTGCAGCATCTGGAGGGCTGCTTCGTTGGCGCCGCCATGGGCCGGGCCCCAGAGGCTGGCGATACCGGCAGCAATACAGGCAAATGGGTTGGCACCCGACGAGCCCGCAAGACGCACGGTCGACGTTGATGCATTCTGTTCATGGTCGGCGTGCAGGATGAAAATCTTGTCCATGGCCGCGGCCATGACCGGGTTCACTTCATAGTCTTCGGCTGGCACCGCAAAGCACATGCGCAGGAAGTTCGACGAATAGTCGAGGTTGTTGCGCGGCGACACGAAAGGTTGACCCTGCCAGTATTTGAACGCGCGGGCGGCAATCGTCGGCAGCTTGGCGATCAGCCGGTGCTGGGTGATCTTGCGCTGCAACGGGTCTTCGATGTCGAGGCTGTCGTGGTAGAAAGCGGCCAGCGCACCGACCGTGCCGACCATGACGGCCATCGGATGGGCGTCGCGGCGGAAGCCTTCGAAGAAGCGGTCAAACTGGGCATGCAGCATCGTGTGATAGGTGATGTCATGCTTGAATTGCTTGAACTCCGCATCGTTCGGCAGATTGCCATAGAGCAAGAGGTGGGCGACTTCGAGGAAGCTTGACTTCTCGGCGAGCTGGTCAATCGGATAGCCGCGGTGCAGCAACACACCGGCATCGCCATCGATATAGGTGATCTGGCTTTCGCACGAAGCCGTGGAGGTGAAGCCCGGATCATAGGTGAAGGCGCCGGACTGGGCATAGAGCTTGCGGATGTCGATCACATCCGGCCCGGTCGAGCCGGAAAACACGGGCAGTTCGTAGGTCTGGCCCTTGAGAGTCAGAGTTGCGGTTCCGTTCGGTTTCACATTGCTTTCCATGCCTGTCCCCTCCGTCATGCCATCTGTTCGAGCGCGTCGTTCAAGCGGGCGAGACTTTCGTCACGGCCCAGCCATTCCAACGCCAGCCCGAGGTCTGGTGCTGGTCTGCCGCCCGTGAGGGCAGCGCGCACCAGCGGGCCGATCTTGCCAAATCCCACACCCTGGCTGGCAGCATAGTCGGCCAGTGTGTCTTTCAATGCGTCGTGTCGCCAAGCTTTCGCAGACGCAAGAGCCTGTGCTGCGCCTTCCAGTCGCGGGCGCGTCTCGCCAGTGAGCTGTTTCAGTGCCCCTGGCAACAGAGCAAATGGCCGACTGATGGTTAAAAATTCAGCCTGTTCAACCAGTTCCGGCACAGTGGTGGCCCGTTGAGCCAGCTCCTTCGCAGCCGCAACCAGGCGATTACGCACTGCCGCAAGACCCCCGTCGCCACCTGCGGCATCCTGTCCGAGGATCAGATCAGCGATCCGCCCGGGCTCTGCCAGCCGCAGGAAATGGTTGTTGACCGACCCCAACTTGGCAAAGTCCAGTCGTGACGGGCTCTTGCCCAGCCCGTCCAGATCGAAGAGATCACGCGCTGTGGCATCATCGACGATGTCCAGATCGCCGTGTGACCAGCCCAGCCGCAACAGATAGGCGCGCAATGATTCAGGCAGGTAGCCCATGGCGCGATATTCCTCCACGCCCAGCGCGCCATGGCGTTTCGACAGCTTCTTGCCGTCATCGCCATGGATCAGCGGAATGTGGGCATAAATCGGGACGGGCCATCCGAAGCTTTC
>JALOSP010000221.1 GCA_025458365.1 Hyphomonadaceae bacterium | reverse complement strand
GAGCCGACCAGCGTGGCCAGCACCAGAAGCTCACCCAGCAGTCCGGCGACCACCGGATGGTAATTGTGGCGCGACAGGATTTCATCGACGGTGGCGGCACCAAACCGTGCGATCCGCCCGCGCACCGGTTCGCCTTCCAAAGCGAAAGGCGCGACCAGATCGTCATTGGCGGACAGTGGATCGGCGTCGGGATCAAGGATGGTTTCAGTCACGGAAGCACCACGTCAGGACAGCCTTTTGTGCATGGATTCGGTTTTCCGCCTCATCGAAAACTTTCGACTGTGGCCCGTCCATGACACTGTCGCTCACCTCCTCGCCACGATGGGCGGGCAGGCAGTGCAGGAAGATCGCGCCCCTGTTGGCTTTGGCCATCAACGCATCATCGACCGCATAGGGGCCGAGCGCCTGCATCCGTGGGCCCACATCGGTGTCGCCCATCGAGACCCAAGTGTCGGTGATCACGCTGTCAGCGCCCCCAACGGCGGTGGCAGCATCATCGCTCAATGTGATGTCGGCACCAGCCGCGCGGGCTTTTTCCACCACCGCATCGGGCGGCGCATAGCCGCGCGGGGTGGCCACCGCCAGCGAGAACCCGAACGCCGGGGCGGCGTGCATGAAGCTGGTCAGGACATTGTTGCCATCCCCGACCCAAGCCAGCCGGGCACCCTTCAGCGTGATCCCGGATTCTTCCAGCGTCATCAGGTCGGCTAGGATCTGGCACGGGTGAGACTTGTCGGTCAGGCCGTTGATCACCGGCACGGTTGCATGCTTGGCCAGCTCCAGCAGGCTGTCGTGGCTGTTGGCGCGCAGCATGATCGCATCGACCATGCGGGACAAAACGCGGGCCGTATCGGCCACGCTTTCGCCGCGCCCCAACTGGCTGGTGGCAGCGTCGAGCACCAGCGCATTGCCGCCGAGCTGGCGCATGGCGATGTCGAACGACACGCGGGTCCGGGTCGAGTTCTTCTCGAAGATCGTGGCCAGCACCCGGTGCTCCAGCGGCCTGTCGGCATCCGGTGCGCCTTTGGCAAAGCCTGCGCGCGCCTTCTTGCGACCATGGGCTTCATAGAGGATGGCGCGCAAATCCAGCGGCGGGATATCCTCCAGATCAAGGAAGTGCCTCATGCAGCGTGCGCCTGTGCCGCCGCTTCACCCAGCACCGCGTCAATCACGCCAATGGCTTCGGAGATGTGCTCCTGGTCCACGATCAGCGGCGGGGCCAGACGCAGCACATTGCCCCCGGCATTGCCGACCAGCAGGCCGCGATCAAAGCACTTCTTGCGAAGCGGCAAGGGGTCCTGATTGAGGCCAATCCCGCGCAACAGGCCCTTGCCCCGCACATCGATCACCACGCCAGGGTGCCGGTCTTTCAAGCCTTCCAGCGCCTGGCCCAGATGATTGGCCATATCGTTCACGTGTTGCAGGAACTCCGGCGTGGAAATCTCGTCAAACACCGCATTGCCGACCGCCATGGCCAGCGGATTGCCGCCAAATGTCGAGCCGTGGACACCGACTTTCATGCCCGACGCCGCCTTTTCGGTGGCCAGACACGCGCCCATCGGGAAGCCGCCGCCAATGCCCTTGGCGGCTGCCATCACGTCGGGCGTGATGCCGCTCCACTGATGGGCAAACAGCTTGCCGGTGCGGCTGGCGCCAGATTGCACCTCGTCGAAGATCAACAGGATGCCGGCCTCGTCGCACAGTGCGCGCAGCCCGTGCAGGCATTCGACCGGCAATGCGCGCACCCCGCCCTCGCCCTGCACCGGTTCGATGATGATACCGGCGGTGGTGTCGGTGATGGCGGCTTTCAGCGCCTCATGATCGCCCCAGGGCAATTGTTGGTATCCTGGCAGCGCCGGGCCAAAGCCCTCCAGATACTTCGGATTGGCCGCAGCATTGATCGCGCCATAAGAGCGGCCATGAAAGGCGCCCTCAAAGCCAAGGATGTCGATCTTGTGCGGGTTGCCGTTTGCGCTGTGATACTTGCGGGTCAGCTTCAGGCAGGCCTCGATCGCTTCGGTGCCGGAATTGGCGAAGAACACCACATCGGCAAAGGTCGCATCCACATATTTCTGGGCCAGCTCGCGCTGCAGTCCGGTCTGGTACATGTTCGACATGTGCCAGATCTTGCCTGCCTGTTCGGTTAGCGCCGCCACCAGCTTGGGATGGCAATGACCCAGCGCATTGGTGGCGATGCCTGCGATGAAATCCAGGTAGCGGGTGCCGTCCCGGGTGAAGACCTCCATGCCACGGCCTTCGGTGAAATCCGCTGGAGACGGTGAATAGACCGGCATCAGGGGCGAGGCAGACATGGGAAACTCCACTGGTTTGGGATGGGCGTTCGTCAAGCGTCAGAACGAAAAGACCCGCCAGAACGGCGGGCTTTGACGGGTCATAGCGCGAAACGGGGGGAAGTTCCAGTGCGGGGGTGTGCTTGGGGGGCGAACGCAAACGGCAGACCCGAGGGCCCGCCGCTGATCAAGCTGGAGCGCGGCAATCCTTGCCGCACTTGGGGGACGAGCGGAATTGCGGCAGGGACTGCCGCGCTCCTGCCCGGATCTGTAGTCAATCGCGACGCGGGCTGCCGCGTTACCACGCCACATCGGCCGCCACCGCCTCGATATGGCGGCGCAAATCGTCTGACGTGCAGGTCTCCACATGGACCAGATCGACTGTCACGGGCAGGTCGCTTTCGTCGAAGGCGTGGAACAGGTCAGACATGTCGCGGCCCGTCAGAGCCTCACCCCAGAGCGCGAGGTCAACGTCAGACCCCGGTCGCGCCCGCCCGGTCGCGCGTGAGCCGAACAGGGCTGCACGCTTGATCCTGCCGCGATAGGGGCTAAGCACGCGTGCAATCGTGGCGGCCATCCTGTCCGTCAGGATGGGCTGGCGGGGGTCAGCTGCGGGCGCGGACATGAGCTTCCAACGCTTCTAGCGAAGGCAGGAAATCGCGCGCTATCACTGTCAACAGATCGGCTGCCAGCCGCTCGTCATAAAGATGAGACAGCTTGTTTCGGGCGTCAATCATGTCGATCCAGACTTGGCCATCAGCGATCAGACCGCTTTCTTGCGCCGCTCGGACAACGGCGCGCGGTGCACCGCGCTCAAGCGGCAAGCCGTCCGCCACAAGCAAATCGGCCAGCAGTTTCCAGCCAAGCTCCCAGGTCATTTCGAAATGCTGAATCACGCCAGCCTGCTCAAAGCGGGTCAGACCTCGTGTAGCGACAAGATCGCAGCCCTCCCGCAACCAGGAAACGGCTTTTGCGTAGTTCGCGTACCGGTAGCGCCAGCGGGATTGGATTTCATCGTCTGTCATGCTCCCCGTGTTACCAAAACCACCCCCAAACGCAAACGGCGGACCCGAAGGCCCGCCGTCGAAATAGCTGGAGCGCGGCAATCCTTGCCGCACTTGGGAAGCGAGCAGACTTGCGGCAGGGACTGCCGCGCTCCTGCACGCTCCCATGATCATCAATCGCGACGCGGGCGGCGCGGGCGACGGTCGCGGTCGCCGCCGTCACGGTCGGAGCGTTCGCGACGCGGGCGTTCGCCGCCCATGTCGTCGTCTGCGCCTTCGGCCTGCGGGATTTCCTCGCCGGTTTCCTGGTTCACGACCTTCATCGACAGGCGGGTCTTGCCGCGATCGTCGATGCCCAGAAGCTTGACCTTCACGGTCGCGCCTTCCTGGACCACGTCAGTCACCTTCTCCACGCGATGGTCGGCGAGCTGGCTGATATGCACCAGACCGTCCTTGGCGCCGAAGAAGTTCACGAACGCGCCGAACTCCATGATCTTGACGACCTTGCCTTCGTAGATCGCGCCGACCTCAGGATCATCGGTGATCGACTTCACCCACTTCACCGCAGCGTAGATCTTTTCCTGCTCCGGTGCGGCCACCTTCACGCTGCCATCGTCCTCGATGGAGATTTTCGCGCCGGTCTTTTCCACGATCTCGCGGATCACCTTGCCGCCGGACCCGATCACTTCGCGGATCTTGTCCACCGGGATCGAGAACTGGACGATCTTCGGGGCGAAGGTGTTCAGC
>JALOSP010000220.1 GCA_025458365.1 Hyphomonadaceae bacterium | reverse complement strand
AGGTCGAGATCGAGGCACACCCGGACTTCCCGCAACCGGTTGCCACGGGCTTCCACGGCGATGCCGTCAGCAGCCAGGCCCGGATTGGCCGCCATGAAGGCCTGTTCGATGTCGGATACGCGCATCGAGGTCCAGTCACGCGGGGAGGAGAGAGGCGCAGGGATCTGGACTGCGGCTGCCGCCAGCCGGGTGACCGTGAAATAGTCGGCACCATCAAGCCCGGAGCATGTGCCATGCCTTTCCCATTGCATCCGCGCGAGCCTGGGACTGGGATAGAGTGCTTGGGCTGCTTCCAGCGTGTCGCGGTCGGGTGGTCTTGCAGACGGCGTGCAGGAGCGGGGATAGCCGCGCTCGAACTGGGGCCACAGGCCGTGGACCACAAACCCGAATGGGCGGGGCCCATTGCACTGTTGCGGGTCAGGTCGCTCTGCATCGGCACACCAGGTGGGTGACCAGGACAGGGCCAGGACATAAAAGTCGAAGGGTGGCCTGTCTGGCACGGGAACATTTTTGCGGGGTGCTGCGCCAGTCGGCCCGGTCTGGCCTGCCCCCGGCAGCAGTAGGCCCGCGACACCGGCTGCGAGAAGCAACAGACCACCTGCCAGAACCGCCCGCTTCATGATCCTTTTGCCCCTGAACGCCGGATGCATCCTGTGCCAATCCCCTGCCACGCAAGCCTGTGCAAGACTTCATTCGCACCGGCAAACCGGATACAGGCTGCCCCATGGAACCAATCAATCTGACAGGCAACCTTGGCGAGAAGTTCAAGCGAAAGTTCCCAATGCCGGGAACCGGGCGCGAACGGGCAGTTTTCCTCATCCTTGCGGGTCTTGCGACGCTGATTGCCGCAGGGTTTGATCCTGCACGGGATGGCTGGGCTTTGCACACGGGCCAGTCGGCCCCAGGGATGCTGGCCGCCACAGGCCCGGCGAACGGTCTGGTTTCCACCCGCCTGATCGGACAATATGTCTTTACCGATGATCAGGGCGTGCGGCGGCTTGCACCATCACGCCGGACTCGCAAGTTTATCGATGATGTGCCCGCAGAACTGGTGGCAGTCTGGCCAGTTGGCAGGCCGGAACTGGCGCACGCCATTGGCGAATACTGGCACCAGCTCTGGGTCATGCTTGGCGGTCTGGTGGCTGTTGCAGGCGGTCTGGTCTGGTGGGCGCGTGCACCGCGCCCGGGCCAGGGCTGAAACAGGCCGGGCCGGGGTTGCGATGAACTACCGTCATGCCTTCCACGCCGGCAATTTCGCCGATGTCCTCAAGCACATGGTGCTCAGCGATTGCCTGCGCAGGCTGATGGTCAAGGACAAGGGCCTGGCACTGATCGACCTGTTTGCCGGGATCGGCTGGTACGATCTTGCCAGTGAGGAAGCCGCGCGCAGCCCCGAATGGGAGGGCGGAATAGCGCGCGTGAAGGCCAAAGCGGCAAGCAATGCGGCAGAGGTTCCGGCGTTGGTCGCGAACTGGTTGTCTGATACCGCCAGCGCCTTGCACGTCCAAGGTCTCGAGACCGGGCGCCATTACCCGGGCTCGCCTGCCCTGATGGCGGCGGCCTGCCGGGCGCAGGACAGGGTGATGCTGTGTGAGCTGCACCGCGAGGACAGCCTTACACTGACGGCTCGTTTCAAGGATGATCGCAATGTCACGGTCCACCCCACCAATGGCTGGGCAGCGATCCGCACCCTGGTGCCGCCACCGACCCGGCGCGGACTGATCCTGATCGATCCGCCTTTCGAGCAGCCTGGCGAGTTCGACCGGATGGAGCTGGCCTTGCGCGACGGGCTCGAACGCTTTGCCACCGGGACTTATCTTCTGTGGTATGCCTGCAAGGATGCAGCTGCCTGTGATCGCTGGCTGGGCGATATCGGCCGCACCGGTGCCCGATGCCTGGACGCCCGCCTGTCGGTCGCCGGTGCCGGTTTAATGCCAGGATTGCTGGCGGCCGGCATTGTGGTGGTCAATCCGCCGTTTGGTCTTGAAGAGGCGCTTGGCCCCGCGCTGGACTGGCTAGGCCCCTTGCTTCAGCGCGGCGCGGGCGCACAATGGCATGTGCGACGGATGTCCGGTGTCTGGTAGATTCCTCGACTGACCGGTTACCGCACACCGCCATATCCGGTCACAATTTACCGATGGACGGTCAATTCGGGAAGTTTTGCCGCAGAAACTGGTGCCGGGTGGATTGCGCCGGAGCCCCGTCTGGCCCATAGGCGAAGGGCGCAGGACTGTTTTTACGGGTCTGTCGCACCCGAACCCGCGCGTGCGATGCATGGCGGAAACACGAACCAGACCGTCTGACATGCGATTTGCAGACCGGTCACAGTGAACTGAAGGGGCCACAGACGTGTTGGCTCCTGTGAGGATTGAATGAGTTTCGACGACGACGACGACGATTTCCGCAACAAGAAGAAGAGCAAGCATCGCCCGCGCGGCGGAAATGATCCCTTCGACACCCCGGCTCCGATCGAGCCTCCGGCCCGCGACTTCGGTGGTGGCGGATTTGGTGACCGCCCCCCGCGCCGTGACTTCGGCGCCCCTGGTGGCGGTGGCTTCGGTGATCGGCCGCCGCGTCGCGACTTAGGCGGCGCAGGCCGCGGTGGTGGCTTCGGCGACCCTCCTCCTCGTCGTGACTTCGGTGGCGCAGGTGGTGGCGGCGGCTTCGGTGACCGTCCCCCGCGTCGTGACTTTGGTGGCGGCGGCGGTGGCGGTGGCTTTGGCGACCGCCCTCCGCGTCGCGACTTTGGTGGCGGCGGTGGCGGCGGTGGCTTTGGCGACCGTCCTCCGCGTCGTGACTTCGGTGGTGGCGGTGGCGGTGGCTACGGCGACCGGCCCCCGCGTCGTGACTTCGGCGACCGTCCGCCGCGTCGTGATTTCAACGATGCACCGCGCGAGCCGCTGGAAGACATGACCGGCACGGTCAAGTTCTTCAACAGCGAGCGTGGCTTCGGCTTCCTGACGCCGGACAATGGCAGTGCGGATATTTTCGTCCACATCTCCGCCGTCCAGCGTTCGGGCTTCGAATATCTGGAGCCGGATCAGCGTCTGGCCTTCCAGCTTCTGCCTGACCGGTTCGGCAAGGGCCCCAAGGCCATCAACCTGAAGCTTCTGGAAGAGGGCGATGCCCCGGCCCAGCAGCAGGCTGGCGACGGCGACGACGACAGCGACGATTGATCGTCGCCAGCTCGTTCGAGCCTCTGACCAGATCAAACGGCGGTACCATCCCGGTGCCGCCGTTTGTCTTGGCAGCTGCACGTCAGATCATGGTTTCAGACTGTAACCGTCGCGGGTCACTCTAACCGCTGGCGGGTTCCCGTGACCGCCCCCGGCCTTCCAGACCGTTTCCAATTGTGCCTGACGCTCACGCTCGGCAGGCTCCAGTTCAGGCCCGGGATCTGGCTGTGACGGCGGTCCCGGATACAGATGCAACGGCACTGACAGCTGGCCGGCCTGCAAGGCAGCCCATACCAGGGTGTAAAGTTCTTCCATGTCCTGATCGGTCAGCCCGATCGAGCCACCCCCGGCACACCGCCCGTCGATCAGGACAGTCCCACCAGCCAACGGCAGGCCCAATCCCCGGTCTGCAGCATTTGGCCAGCCGAAGGATACGCCCATGTAGCGGCTGGAGCGGACAGACAGGCTTTGTGCTGTTATCGCATAGATCCCCTCGGGAACTCTGTCTGGTGCTGCCGCCGTCCGCGTGCCTGGTGTCAGGAGGGAGTCACCGCAGAGTCTGAAGCGGCGAAACAGGTGGAACCGTCCTCGACGCAGCAGCAGCAATTCCAGTCGTGCCGAGCTTTTGTCCAGGCGCAGGAAGACGGGTGCCGCCCAGGCAAAGCCGCCGTCATCCAGGGCAAAGCCCAACCGCGCAGTGGTCCGTGCGATCGCACTGCGTCCCGTGGCACCGATGGAGACGGACTGCGGAGGTCCAACGTCCACGGTCGCGGGGGGAGCGGCTTGGCGGCCGAGCAGCACAGCTCCACCGATCACGGCCAGGGATAGTCCCCCAGCCAGCCCCCAGGTGAGCATCGGGTGGCGTACAATCGCG
>JALOSP010000219.1 GCA_025458365.1 Hyphomonadaceae bacterium | reverse complement strand
TGCGATCCCCACCAAGGCTGCTGTCACGCTCTTGGCCATCGACCACGAGATCATGAGGCTGTTCTCGTCAAAGCCTTCGCCATAGCGCTCTGCCACCAGCCGTCCGCCCTGGATGACCACCACGCCACGTGTCTGACCGGTGCCTGCGACCTTGCCGCTGACCGCATCGTCGAGCAGTGTGTCCAGACGGGCCTGTGCATCGCCCGCAAGCCTGCCTTCGGGCCAGGCTTGCGTCGGCCACGCGACACCCGCCGGTTGGGGCGCCAGCGCGACCAGCGCTTGCTGTGGCTGGAGGTCGCGCGAGGCTTGGGTGTCGCCTTGTGCGGCCACAGCAACGAGGCTGCCACCAAGCACCAGAAGCCCGGCAAACCCGAACAGCAATGAACGCATGGAAAAGCCCCTCGATCGTCGTTATGGGTGCTTGTAGTGCATGCTGCGGCCCTGTGGAAAGCCCGCTCGCCTGCAGCACTGTTGTGGATGGCAAGATGAGTGACGATGTCCAGGACCGCCCCCGGCTCAAGCTGAGCTTCACCAATATCGTCGGGCTGATCCTGCTCGCGATTCTGGGTCTTTCGGTGTTCGGCCTGTTCAAGGCGCGCGACTATGGCGATGTGGCTGTGGGCTATGCGGCTCGCCAGATGTGCAGCTGTCTGTTTGTCCAGGGCCGCACCGAGGAAGAGTGCCTCGGCGATCTGGGCGAGGCGCGCGATGCCGTCAAGCTGGTGTATTTCCGGGAGAAAGTGGTCGCCAATTTCAGCGGGCTGGTACAGGCCCAAGCCACCCTGAAGCCAGGTTTTGGGTGTTCGGTCACTGATTTCGTCGGCAGCATGCCCCATGCCGGGCAATAATCTGTCACACAACCATGTTTGCAGGCGCAGGATGAAGGCGGGGGAGTTCGGAACTGATGCGGATCATGCTGGTCACCGATGCTTGGGAACCACAGGTCAATGGTGTGGTGCGAAGCCTGTCGCGCACCATCGAGGAATTGCGCGCCATGGGCCACAAGGTCGAACTGGTGACGCCCTATGACGGCTATCGCATCCTGCCTCTGCCGACCTATCCGGAAATCAAGATGGCGATTGGCGCCCGCCAGGACCTTGATTTCCGCTTCGAGACCTTCCAGCCCGAAGCTGTCCACATCGCCACTGAAGGCACGCTTGGCCTGACCGCCCGGCGCATGTGCATCGACAACGGGTTTCCCTTCTCCACCAGCTATCACACACAGTATCCCGAATACATCACGGCCCGTTTCCCGGTACCGCTGTCGTGGGGCTATGCCTTCGTGCGCTGGTTCCACAGCATGGCCGGCAAGGTGATGGTTGCCACGCCGACCATGAAGGCGCTGCTGGAAAGCAAGGGCTTCAAGAATCTGGCCCTCTGGACCCGTGGCGTCGATACCGACCTCTATACGCCTGCCCGGCGCAAGGATGATCGCGGGCCATTTGCCGGGATGGCCGGACCCATCTTCCTCTATGTCGGTCGTGTGGCCGTCGAGAAGAACGTCGAAGCCTTCTTGAAAGCCACCCTGCCCGGTACCAAGGTGGTGGTGGGCGACGGTCCTGCGCGTGAGGAACTGGCCCGAAAGTTCAAGGACGTCCATTTCCTGGGGGCCAAGTTCAAGGATGAGCTGGCCGATTGCTATGCCAATGCCGATGTGTTCGTCTTCCCGAGTCTGACCGATACGTTCGGGCTGGTGATTTTGGAGGCGATGGCGTCTGGCACGCCTGTCGCTGCTTTTGATGCGCCCGGCCCTGCAGACATCATACCCGGCTCGAATGCCGGGGTGATAGGCGATGACCTTCAGGCCAATGCGCTGGCCTGCCTGACGCTGGACCGGGGCGTGGCCCGGGCCTATGCGGAAACCTATTCCTGGCGTGCCTGTGCCGAGCAATTCCTTGGCAATCTGGACCCTCTGCCGGCCATGGACCGGCGGAAAATCTGGAAGAAGCTGAAAAGCAGCCTCGCCGCACGCCGTCGCAAGAGCCCGATCGATCCGGTGATCTGATCGTTCATGTCATCGCGGACGGCGCAGCCGGTCCGGGACCTCCGGAGGTTCTGCCCGCTTTTCCCAAGGTCCCGGCTCTCCGCTGCGCTGCGGCCGGGATGACAGCGTCTACGTCTCGGGCGCCGCCATCACGATAAGGCCACGCGCCACGGCTTCCTGTCCGGCCAGTTCGTCAGCCGTCAGCGGCACCATGCCACGACCGCGCAGATAGCCGCGCGGCCCGGCGGCACGCACTGACAGAAACTCGCGGGTGAACTCGCCAAGGCCGGGGATCACGCCCACATGCTGCTTCTTGACATAGAAGTACAGGGAGCGGGCCGCCGCATACTCCCCGGTCGAGATCGCCTCGAACGTCGGCTCCAGCCCGTTGAGCGGCACGGCGCGCATCCGGTCGGTGTTTTCCTCATAGAAGCTGAAGCCAAACACGCCAAACTGGCTGGGATTGCGGGTCAGCGCCTGCACGATCAGATTGTCATTCTCGCCACTGTCCTTCCAGGCGCCATCTTCCCGCAGGGTGTGGGCGCGGGCCTTGAAGGCATCACCGTCTTCGTCCTTCAGCGCCTTCATGGCGGGCAGCTCGACCGCGCCCTTTTCCAGCACCAGCTCGTTGAACGCATCGCGTGTGCCGGAGGTCGGCGGCGGGCCCATCACGTCAATCTCCAGGTCAGGCAATGACGGGTCGATCTGGTTCCAGCGGGTGTTCGGATTGGGGATGAAGCTGCCGTCCGGACCGGGAATCTCCTTGGCCAGAGCCAGGAAGATCTGGGTCTTGGTCAGCGCCATCCGCGGGCCGGAGCTGACATTGGCCAGCACGATCCCGTCATGGCCGATCTTCAGTTCCACAATCTCGGTCACGCCATTTTTCTGGCATTCCTCGAACTCGGACTTCTTCATCTGGCGGCTGGCATTGGCAATGTCGGCACCATTGATGCCGATGCCACGACAGAAGATCGAGATGCCACCACCGGTGCCGGTGCTCTCCACTTTTGGCGTGCGGAACTGGCCCCGCGCGGCGAAGTTTTCCGCCACCGCCGAGGAAAAGGGAAACACGGTGGATGAACCGACAATCGAAATCTGGTCACGCCCCTGCGCGGTGGAGCAGGCGGCCAGTGCCAGCAGGCTGGCGGCAAGGGCAATCGGGCGGAACAGGGAGGTCATGGACAGGCACCTTCAATCTGAGCCGCGCTCTGCCACACTTTCATGACAGGTGTGAAACAGTCGCGTCGCTGGAGCGCGGCATTCCCATGCCGCACGTCGCTTGGGCATTCTGCGGCAGGGACTGCCGCGCTCCAGCAGTTGTATTCTCCCCCGCAACCGTCAGGGAAGCCATTCAAACCACAGTAACGCTGCGCCAATGCCGCCTGGGCGGCGGCAGGGGCGGGGGCCGGTTGCGGCTTTGGGTGATGATGCTGACAGCCATCGCCTCAAATGAGGCGGGGACTTCGGTGCCCCAGCGCCCGGCAATCCGGGCAGGGCCCTGCGGCGCCAGCAGGATGCCTGGTCTGCACCGTGCCAGATGCAGCGCCAGCCGCCGCGCCCGTGGCAGCGGATCGGCCAGAATGGCAGCCATCAGATCAAGCTGCCTGTAGAGCCGGGCAAGGCCGACACCACCCTGCGCCATCCTGCGGGCATGGCCGGGCGATGCGACATCCAGTGGCGGCCCAGACCGGCGGGCGAAATCCTCCGGCAGGGGCAGGTCAGGCTTCAGCACCATGAAGTGCACGCCGGGCTGCATCTTGCGCCCATGGGGACGGCGCAACGGCAAGTCCTTCACCCGCAAGTCCGGCTCCAGCGCCAGCGCCATCAACACAAGCAAACGCCGGAGATACGCCCCCAGCACCCGCAAGCCAGACGCCAGCCGCCGCGCCACGGCCTTCTTTCCCCACACCGGCCGCGTCTCCAACCGGTCACGGGTCAGCACCGCCGCAGCAAGATCACGCCCAACGCGGATCAGGAAGGTGAAAGAGGCCAGCGGGTTCATGGATTGTATTGGACGGGCGGGGTGAGGTGGGTCGGATAGGGGGGTGTTTCCTCCCCCGCCCAGCGGGGG
>JALOSP010000218.1 GCA_025458365.1 Hyphomonadaceae bacterium | reverse complement strand
CAGCCGCGCAACACCGACAAAGGCGGTGCGGCGGGCCCCCAGACATTGACCCCGGCCACATGGGGTGCGGCCTGGCCTGCGGCGCGCACCACCTCGTCCAGTTTGGCCGGGTCCTGGCCCTGGATCACCAGACTGGCCATCCGGCCATAGGGCGGCAGGCCCATCGCCATGCGCCCCTGTTGCTCGGCATGGATGAACCCGTCACGATCGCCACGTACCAAGGCCTGCAGAGCCTCGGCCTCGGGGTAATGGGTCTGGATCATCGCCCGACCCGGACGGTCGGCCCGACCGGCCCGGCCTGCCACCTGGCTCAGGAGCTGGAAGGTTCGTTCTCCTGCGCGCGGGTCGCCTCCTTGCAGTCCAAGGTCGGCATCGACCACGCCGACCAGCGTCAGGCCCGGAAAATTGTGGCCCTTGGCCACGATCTGGGTGCCGATCAGGATATCGATCTCGCCTTTTTCCATGGCCTCGATCATGGCGCGCAGGGCCGCGGGGCCCTGGACCGTATCCGACGAAAGCACCGCCACGCGGGCCTGCGGGAAAGTCTCTGCGGCCTCCACGGCGATCCGCTCCACCCCGGGGCCGACCGAGGTCAGCCCGCCGATGGTGCCGCATTGCGGACAGCGATCCGGCTTGGGGATCGAATAGCCTGTCAGATGACAGACCAGCCGCCTTGCATAGCGATGCTCCACCAGCCAGCTGTCGGTGTCGGGCGCCTTCATCTTGTGACCGCAGGCCCGGCATAGAACCACCGGAGCAAAGCCGCGCCGGTTGAGGAACAGCAGGCTCTGCTCGCCACGGGCCAGCGTGTCGGCCATGGCTGCGCGCAGCGGCGGGCTGATCCAGTGATCAGGCTCGGGCCGATGGACCTTCATGTCGATCAGCTCGACCTCGGGCAGGGTGGCCACACCATAGCGGGCAGGCAGCACGATACGCTGGTATCGCCCCTGCCCGGCGTTGATCGCGGTTTCCAGCGAAGGTGTGGCCGAGGCCAGCACCACACAAGCCTGCTCGAACTTGGCCCGCACCACGGCCAGGTCGCGAGCATGATAATGCAGCCCCTCGTCCTGCTTGTAGGATCCGTCATGCTCCTCATCGACCACAATCAGACGCAGGTTCGCATAGGGCAGGAACAAGGCAGAGCGCGCACCGATCACGATGCGGGCGCGTCCGGCGGCAATCTCCCGCCAGGCGCGACGTCGGGCGGCGCTCTGTACGTCGGAATGCCACTCCACTGGGCGGGCGCCAAACCTTGCCTCGATCCGCGACAGGACCGCCTGCGACAGCGCAATTTCCGGCAGCATGATCAGCACCTGGGCATCCGGCTCGGCGGCAAGGGTGCGGGCCACGGCCTCCAGATAGACTTCGGTCTTGCCCGATCCGGTCACGCCATCGAGCAGCACCGGGGCAAAGCTGTGCGTGGCCACTGCATCTGTTATCATGTCGGCAGCCGCCGCCTGATCGGGTGACAGGCCCGCCGGTGCATGGTGCGGGTCAGGGGTGGCAAATGGCTGATCCACCGGCACCTGCATCACATCCAGCGCACCAACCTTGATCAGGCCGCTGATCACCGCCGCCGATGCCCCGGTGGTTGCGCTCAAATCTGCCCGGCGGATGGGTTGGTGTGCTGCTTCCAGCACCGCAGCGCGTTGGGCCGTCAGCTTGGCCGGTGGCGTGGCGCTGGCCTGCAGCAGGCTCTCGAACGGGCCTTCCTCCAGCGCCTCGCGCGAGCGCAAGACCATGGCCAGGAGATTGCCCTGCGCGGTCACCAGATAGCGCGCCGCCCAGTCGATCAGCCCGCGCAATGGCGCCCGCAAGGGTGGCGCCGGGCGGACCTCGGCGATGGGTTTCAGCTTGTCCAGCCGCTCCCGTGGATAGGCATCACCGGCTTTGAGCGCCCAGACCACCCCGGTGCGCAATGTTGCTCCCAAGGGCGCGCGCACGATGGAGCCTTCCTCCATCATCATGCCTTCGGGCACCGCATAGTCGAACGGCTCCGGCAGCGGCACGGTGAACAGGATGGAGGCGATCTGCATGGGCATGGCTGTCAAGCCATGTGGCAGGCCCATGCGTCAAGGCCGGGTGTGGGTCCGGCCGCGGGTCTGGTCATGGCATCGCACTTGCAGGCCGGAAATTCATGCGTCTCGCATGTTCCATCCTGCTCCTGACTGCCCTTGCAAGCCCTGCCGGTGCCCAGACGTCCGGCGGTGCGGCCTCGCGGCAATCGGCGCGCGAGGTCTCGACTGTCCGTTCGGATGGTGCGCTTTATTCCGGTGCGCGTCAGCGGCCCCGGCGCGAGCGTGCGCGAACCTCGGACATCACCACCTCGCGGCGTCTGCTCGACCCCGCAGGCCAGTGGCGAAGCGAGATCGAACCGGTCGATGGCGGCCAGCAGGTCGCCCCGGTGGACGGACGCGGCGACAATTCTGCCGCCACGCCTGTGGTGATTGTGGTGGACCAACCGGTGCGCCCGCAGCGATTGCGTGGGCGGCAGTAAGGGGCCGATCCCCCCTCTCCCCCACGGGGAGAGGGGTCAGGGGTGAGGGGGTGGCGAGGTCAGCGCGCTGTTGAAGTGGATCGGCATGGCCGAAGCACCCCTCACCCCAACCCCTCTCCCCACTTCATGGGGCGAGGGGCTATACATCAGCCTTCGAACAGCTTGGCCCAGCGGCGCTGTTCGCGGTCTTTCCAATGGCCGCGATGCCAGGCGTCAGACGCGATCAGCGGCACCACGGTGGAGGCTTCGGCAAACACCATCTGCTCCAGCGCCACCGACACCTTGCCCCACGAGCAAGCCTCTTTGAGCGTCGACGACGAGCATGCGCCATCACGCACATCGGCCACCGTGATCTGCACTGCATAGGCGTGCATCTCGGCGTCCTGCTCGAGGATTTCGGCGCACACCACGGTGTCCTGGGCAAAGTTCTTCGGCACGCCGCCGCCGACCATGAACAGGCCGGTGCGCCCGGCAGCAATCTTGATGTCGGTCAGTTCGCGGAAGTCGGCGATCGCGTCGAGCACGATATAGCTTTCCTTTGCCTTGGCACGTTCCACCTGGTGCTTCACCAGACCGAAGCCTGCCGAGCTGTCGACGAAGGCCGGGCAGAAGATCGGCACGTCATGTTCATAGGCGGTCTGGATCAGGCTGCCTTCCTTCTTGGCATTGCCATCGGCCAGCCACTTGCCCATGGCCTTGATGAATGCACGCGACGAATAGGCGCCGACGGGCAGGCTGTCGGCGATGTCCTTGATCACATGATCGCAGGCCTGCAGCTCTTCCTCGTCGATGTAGGTGTCATAGATCCGGTCGATGTAGAGGCTGCGCAGCGTCTCGTCATCGGGCACTTCGCGGGCCTGATAGTGCTTGTAGCCAAGCGCCTCGAAGAAATCCATGTCCACGATCGAGGCACCGGTGGCCACCACGGCATCGATCATCCCGTATTTGATCATGTCGCGATAGACATGCATGCAGCCACCGGCACTGGTGGACCCGGCCAGCGTCAGCCAGGTGGAGCAGCCCTTGTCGGCCAGCATGGTGTTGAAAATCTCGGCAGCCCGACCGGTGTCACGGCTGGAGAAGCTCATCTTCTTCATGCTGTCGATGATCGGACGGGCGTCGTAGCTGGTGATGTCCACATGCTCGACCACATGGGCCAGGAGTTCAGCCTTGCGGTTGTCAGGAGCGGCTTGAGACATGGTGTACGTGATCCTCATGACTGTCCGCACAGGAGGCCAGCACCCTTGCCGGAACTCCCCCCGTCGGGCAGGAGGGCGGCCTTTAGCGGAAACTTGCGACAGAATAAATCAGGTTTGCAGTGACATTGCATTGCGAGCGCCCTCACCGCAGCTCCGCTGCCGCCGCCAAGACACGGGCCGGGCTCTGGCGCATGGCGGCCAGCCCGGTCATCAGACCTGCCAGAGCAAAAGCAGCTGCAGCGGCCACCACGATGGTGGCCACCAGAACAGGGTCGAGTGCCCAGTCGGCTTCCAGCACGAACAATGCGAATGCGCCCAGCACGCGGGCTCTGCTGGCGCCCAACGCCTTCAGGATAGCAGCATCATAGACCCGGCGCCTGGCCCCGGCGGCCATCGCGCCTGCCACGGCAGCCCCGCCGGCGGCCAGCGCCACGGCAGCCACAGCCTGGATTGCAAGCGCAAGGCTTTCGAACAGATCGCCTGCCGCCGCCAGCGCATCGCGGACCCGGATGATGGTCACGCTGGGAAAGTCCTTTGCCAGAGCGCTGGTCACCCGGGCCTCTTCATCCGGCGACAGGCGGGCGATGGCGGCGTGGCGAAAGGCGGCGCCCTCGAACGGGCCGGGCGCAAAGATCACCGCAAAGTTCGCGCCAAAGCCTGCCCAATCGACCTTGCGCAGATTGTCGATCCGCGCCTCGATCTCGCGACCGGAGACAGACACCAGCAACATGTCACCGACCTTGGCCCCCATCCCGGCGGCGGCCTCGGATTCCAGACTGACGCGGGCCTCGAACGGATCATTCCAGTCGCCCGGCCACCAGTCGCCTGCGGTCAGTTCTGCGCCCTGCGGCTGGTTGGCAAGCCAAGTGCCGGTGATATCGCTCTGCACGATCCAGCGTTCGGACGGGGCGATGTTTTCTAGTACGAGGTCCTTGCCATTCAGCGCCAGCAGCCGGACGGTCAGCACCGGCGTGCGGGCATAGGTTTCGGCGGGCAGGGTCCGCCCGGCGGCCGCAATCACTGTGCGATCGAACAGGACCTGACGTCCATCCGGGATTTCGGTGAAGGCGATGGAGGGTGCCCGGTCTGGCGCGGTATCGCGCACCTGGGTGACGAGATTGGACTGAACCTGACCCAGACCGACCAGCAGGGCTAGGCCCAGCCCCAAAGCCGGTGCCGCTGCCGGTGCCATCGAGCCCGGTCCACCGAGATTGGCGAGCGCCAGACCCCAAGTGCCGCCGCGCGCGGGCGCCCGCCTGGCCAGCATCTGGGCGATCCGGCCCCAGCCCCAGAACAGCACCCAGGCGCCAGCCGCTCCCGCCGCCAGCCCCAGCGCCATCACCGGATCGCGGCTGGTGGCGGCAAACACAGAGGCCAGCAGAACAAGCCCCGCGCCCGAAAACACTGTCTCGGCCCAAGGTGCCCTGCCCAATCCACCACCGCCGCGCAAAAGGGCCGTGGGCGGGGTGGCACGTGCGGCGCCCAGTGGCATGGCGGCAAAGGCAACAGCCGCGAGCAAGCCGGTGGCGGCCGCAGCGGCCAGCGGGATCGGAAACAGGGCAAGTTCCACCGGCACGGGCAGGCTGGCACCGTAAACCGCTGCGACCGCAAATGGAGCCGCCGCCCCGAGCGTCAGCCCGATCAACGCACCAAATAGCGCCATAATGCCAATCTGGATGCCATAGGCCAGCCGGATGTCACCGACACTGGCACCAAGCGTCTTGAGCACGGCAATCGATGTGCGCCGGGTTTCCAGATGGCCACGCACGGCCCCGGCCACGCCGAGCCCGCCAGCGAGCAAGGCGGCAAAGCCAACACAACCCAGAAACAGCTCCACCCGGTCCAGCGCCCGGCCAAAGCCGTCGGCACTGCGCGCACTGTCGCGCAAGTCGCGTGCTCGGGCTGGAAAAGCCGCACCGAATGCGCGGCTGGTCGCCAGCATGGTCTGACCGGGGTCGAGCGCCACGCGCAAGCTCGTGCTGTAGAGGCTGCCCTCCTGAGCCAGTCTCAAGTCCGGCAGCGCTGCTGTCGCAATCATCAGTCGCGGCGACAGGGCAAAACCACGACCCAGCGCGTCGGGCTCTTTCACCAGCACCGCGCGGATTTCCACTTCACCATAGGGCAGCGCAAACCGGTCACCCACTTTCAAGTCGAACAGGTCGAGCAACGCCTGTTCGGCTGCCGCGCCCCAGACGCCATTGCGCTGTTCCAGAACGCCTGTCAGCGGCAGCGCCGGGGCCAGTTCGACTGCACCCTGCAACGGATGGGCATCATCCACGGCGCGCACGTCGATCAGGCGGCGCAATTCCCCACGGTTACCCATCGTGCGGGTCTCGACCGTCAGCGATGTGGTGCCCCGCTCATCGAAGAAGGCGCGGATGTCGTCCGTGGGATAGCCAAGCCTCTGACCCAGAGCGAGGTCACCGCCCAGAATCTCGCGTTGTTCCTTTTCCAGCCCCAGACGAAAGGCTTCAGCCATCGAGCCGCTTGCCGCTATCGCGGCAATGCCAATCGCAAGACAGGCCAGAAACAGCCGAAAACCCTTCACCCCGCCGCGCAGTTCAGCGAGCGCGATCCCAAGTGCCAGCTTCAGCCGCGAGGCCCCGCGCGCACCAGTCATCGGATGATCTCGTCCACGACGACACCGTCTGCCAGCACGATCTGCCGGTCACAAGCCGCTGCCAGTACCGGTTCGTGCGTGACGAGGAACAGGGCCGCGCCATCTTTTATGGCAAGATCGAACAACAGGTCACGCACACTGTCGCCGGCCCCGGCGTCCAGATTGCCCGTCGGCTCATCGGCGAACACGATGGCAGGCTTCACCACCGCAGCGCGGGCCACAGCCACCCTTTGTTGCTCCCCGCCCGACATCTGGCCGGGATAATGGCCGGTTCGGTGCGAAAGTCCCACACGCTCAAGTCCCGCACGCGCTGCTTCGCGCGCCTCGCGCCCTGTGGCCGTGCCTGCTGTTTCCAGCGCGATGGCGACGTTTTCCAGCGCCGTCATGTTCGGCAGGAGATGGAACGACTGGAACACGATCCCAACCCGGCCACGGCGCAGGCGGGCCAGTCCGTCTTCGGATTTGCCCGACAATTCCTCGCCCAGAAGCCGGATCGAGCCTGCCGTCACCGGCTCGAGCCCCGCACAGACTGCCAGCAGAGACGACTTGCCCGACCCCGAGCGGCCCGTGACCGCCAGCCGCTCACCGGCACGGATCGCCACATCGATACCACGCAGGATCTCCACCGGCCCCTCGGCACCGGGCAGGGTGAGGCGGACGTCGGTGGTTTGCAGAGGGGAGGCGGTGTCTTGCATCACCGCTACATAGGTGCGGCTGGGGGCAGTGCCAGCACCCTGACCGCATTTGACCAGGCCGCTTCACGCCGCAGCAGCCAGCCGCTCGCGCATTTTCCCGA
>JALOSP010000217.1 GCA_025458365.1 Hyphomonadaceae bacterium | reverse complement strand
GAAGCTGGTCGATTATGCAGCGCCCGGTCTGCGCGAGATCCTGGGCTATACCTGAGACTGCATGCCTGAGAGCAACGTTCAACCGGTTCGAATCGGCTTGGTCGAACACACGGTTGCTCGATCAGAGAGTTGGAGCACAACTTCGACCCCAAACGGTCGAAACGGGCTCAAAGGCTCAATCCGACTGCGGCGCCGATCGCGACAGCAAAAGCCCCGCCAGGATGTCTGCGAGCGCATCGGCATGGTCGCTGGTGGTGTCGAGTGTCAGGTCGGGGTCGTGGGGCGGCTCATAGGGGCTGTCGATCCCGGTCATGTTGGGCAGCAAGCCGCCGCGCGCCTTGGCGTACAGGCCTTTGGGGTCTCTCGCTTCGCAAACTGCCAGTGGCGTGTCCACAAAGACCTCGACAAACAGATCGGGGCCCAACAGCTCGCGCACCATCATCCGTTCCCGCTCGAACGGCGAGATGAACGAGGCAATGACGATCAAACCGGCATCGGCCATCAGCCGCGCGACTTCGCCAGCCCGGCGGATGTTTTCAACCCGGTCCGCCTGCGTGAACCCGAGGTCGCGATTGAGCCCATGACGCAAATTGTCGCCGTCGAGCAGGTAGGTCGCGCGTCCGGCGACCGCCAGTTTCTGCTCTGCGGCCTTTGCAATCGTGCTCTTGCCAGACCCTGACAGGCCGGTAAGCCACGCAACCACAGGACGTTGGCCCAAGTGCGCGGCGCGCACCGCTGCTGTCACCGTCGGGCGTTCAGGATGGATGTTCTGGGCGCGTCGCAACGGATGGCGGATCACGCCTGCTGCCACGGTCTCGTTGCTCAACCTGTCGACAAGAATGAAGGTGCCTGTTGTGCGATTGCTGGCGAAGGGGTCAAACGCGACAGCCTCGCTGCACCAGATGTGAACCAGTCCGATGGCATTGGCGTGCAGCACCTGACCGGCCAGATGGTTCTGGCTCACCGGGTCCACGAGATGGCGCACGCTGGTGATCGAGGCCGGCGTCCAATGTGTTCCAGACCGCAGCAGATACGAGCGACCGGGCAGGGCAGGCTGGTCAGAAAACCAGACGATAGAGGCGGCAAACTGGTCGGCCACAACCGGCCGCTGCGCTGGCGAAGCCAGCATTGCGCCGCGCCCCGCATCGACCGCCGGGTCCAGCGCCAATGACACAGGGTCTCCCGCCGCAGCCGTTACCGCTGGAGTTCCAGCAACCAGCATGCCGGTCACAGAGGTCACCATCCCCGATGCGGCGATGGCCACTTGGTCGCCGACGCTGACCGCTCCACTGGCCAGCGTGCCCAGAACCCGCCGGCCGCCCTTATCGTCAAGCTGCACCAGTGAAACAGGCAGTCGCAAGGGCAGGTCGGCCGACTGCCCTGAAGGGGCGGCCTGTTCCAGCCAGTCCAGAACCGTCTGCAACGTCGGCCCACCGGCAAACCGGTACGGCGAGATCACGCCAAGACCGAGGGTTGCCACTGCCGGAAACAGATCGGGGCGTGGGAGCCCCAACTGGTCCGCCATAATCGCGATTTCGTTTGCAATCGCCGCGAACCGCGTCTGGCTGTGATCGACAAGGTCCATCTTGTTGATCACGACAGCGAGCCTGGTCACCCCCATCAGCGCACAGATGGCCGTGTGGCGCCGGGTCTGCTCGCTTACGCCCAACCGGGCATCGACCAGCAGAAGCCCGGCATCGGCCTGCGAGGCGGCGGCCACCATGTTGCGGGTGTATTGGACATGGCCCGGGCTGTCGATCACGACAAACTGGCGTCGCGGCGTGGCAAACCGGCGCTGGCAGACATCGATGGTGATGCCCTGTTCCCGCTCTGCTTCCAGCCCGTCCACGAGCCGGGCATAGTCACGCACCCCGTCAGCCGTGTCGGCACGGGCCAGACGGTCATCTTCGATATTGCCAGTATCGGCCAGCAATCGGCCGATCAGCGTGGATTTGCCATCGTCAACCGCACCACAGGTCAGGAACCGCAGGACCGGGGATGGTTGAGCAGGCGGGGGTGGTGTCAGGAAGGTCAGAAGTAGCCCTCCTTCTTCTTGCGCTCCATGGCCCAGGCAGAAGTGCTGTCGATCAGCCTTCCTGCCCTTTCACTGTGCCGCGAGGCTGTCATTTCGGCGATCATCGCATCGAGGTCTGCCGCCTCGCTCTCGATCGCACCACTCAAGGGGTAGCAGCCCAATGTGCGAAACCGGACCGAGCGGATTTGCGGCTCCTCTCCAGGCATCAGCGGCAGGCGGTCGTCATCGACCATGATCCAGGTGCCCGAGCGCGCCACGACAGGACGTGGCCTGGCAAAATAGAGCGGCACCACAGGGATGCCCTCGCGCCGGGTATAGGCCCAGATGTCTGCCTCGGTCCAATTCGACAGAGGGAATACCCTCATGGTTTCTCCTGGCCCCATCCGCGTATAGTGCAGGATCCACAGCTCCGGGCGCTGCTAGCGCGGATCCCAGATGTGGCCGGCTGTTCGGTGAGAAAAGACTTTCTCTTTCGCGCGGCTCTGCTCCTCGTCGCGTCGTGCACCACCGATGGCCGCGTCGAAACCATGCAGGTCCAGCGCCTCGCGCAGGGCGGCTGTCTTCATGATGCCCGTATAGGTATCGGTATCGTGAGTGAAGGGCGTCACGCCAGCGTCACGCGCTGCGGTGTTGGTGTGCACTAGAATCCGCATGCCCCCGTGCGCAGCCAGGGCATCGCGGTGGGCGATCATGTCCTTGAACTTCCAGCCAGTGTCGATGTGCAGGGCTGGAAATGGAACCTCGCCGGGCGCAAACGCCTTCGCCGCAAGATGGAGCAACGCACCGGAATCCTTGCCGATCGAGTAGAGCAATACCGGCCGCGCGAACGCCGCAGCGGTCTCGCGCAGAATGCTGATGGCTTCGGCTTCAAGGGTATCGAGGTGATCTGCCATGGAGCCTGGTTGGGTGGATGTTGCCGCGCTGGGCTGCTGCGTATTCGGCCCGGTCTGGATGGCAGGCTTATGGCATGATCGCCCGCCCTGGCCAACATCATTCGATGTTGGAAGCAAGCCGGTCCCGGTTTGCAAGCCCGGCCAGCCGCTGCCGGCCAATCTTGGCGGGAAGCGCTCAAACCGCACCATGGTCAGCGCCAACCAGCACACCGGGCAAGTCTGCAAGGAGCATGTCCGCAGAAGGAAACTCCGGGCCGGTCAGGTACCACGGACCTGTTACCTGCACCCGCTGACGTGCATCGTGCAATCATTCTTCCGCAAAATGGTGGGCGATACTGGGATCGAACCAGTGACCCCTGCAATGTCAAAAAGCAACGGGCTGAAGGGCCACCACCGCTTTTCGCCGGAAGTTCAGGTCAGTCGCCCAGTGACGACCGACTTCCACACATTGAACAGACGCTGACGCAATTGTTGATCGGGATCAATCCCGCTTTGGACGACCATGCCGCGTAAAAGATAGACCGTCAGTTCGATGATATCGGATGCGCTTGCGCCAGGCGGAGCAGCCTGCACCTGGCACATCTCACCCATGGCGCGCATTGCGTCGATGGCTTTTGCATCTGTTACCCGGACCATGGAGCCCAGGACCTGGTCAGTGCGGGCAGCCACCATGACCTCCATCCAGCAAGTCAGAAGGTTCCCTTCGAAACATGCGGTCCAAAGGAACTCGAAGACATCTTCCAGCCGTCGAACCTGGCCCGCAGGGTCTGCCGCTGCTGTATCAAGGTCCTTCTGGTAGCGGCCGACGATCTCGGTGACCGCCGCAATCAGCAGGTTGTCCTTGGTCGGGAAATGGTGGGTTTGCGCACCTCGCGATACGCCGGCGCGCTCGCAGATCTTCTGCGTGGTGGTTTCGGCCCACCCCTTCTCTGCAATCAGGTCCAGCGTCGCTTCGAGAAGTCGGGCACGGGTGGCGGCAGTCCTCTGTTCCTGTGTCAGGCGCCCGGTTCGCGATGAAGTCGCCACTGTCCAAAATCCTGTTTGACTCACTACAACATACAGACCATCTTGTTTGTTTATTGACAAGAGACTTCGCGAGTGTCGGTCAGGGAGGCCACGCACGATGGCAGAGGCAAGCAGT
>JALOSP010000216.1 GCA_025458365.1 Hyphomonadaceae bacterium | reverse complement strand
ACGCTCGGCGAAGATGTCGGCAATCGGACGGCCCGCAGCTATAACGATTTCCTCGTCAGCATCGACGAAACTGGCACCAACCTGATGGGCCAGCCTGCGCCCGACCGTGGACTTGCCCACGCCCATCAGACCGACCAGCGCCACCGTGCGCTCCAGCCGCCAGGCAGGCGGCGGCTGATCGGGGTCTGTGTCAGCAGGGTGGGGAGGGTGCTCTGTCACGGCCCCTCCGGTATCGCGCCATGGTCCGCGCGGCAAGGGGAGTGCCGCCGCTGCAGTCGCACCCGGTGCCCCATGCGACCGGACGCAGCAGCGCTGCCACAAGCCAGTCACAGCCCGACGCCTTTTCTCTGCCGCAAACTCGCGTATCTGCTGGACGCATGACTGGTTTGCCTGCCCAATCATTTCACACCGCACCTGAAGCCCGGGCAGCAGCCACTGCGCCTGGTATGGAAGTGTCGCGACTGCCGTCCAGACAATCGCGATTGCGGGGCTGGCTTGCACTGGGCGCTTGCCTCACCGCCCTTGTCCCGCCTGGTCTTGCGGCCAGTCAGACACGACCCGCCGAAGCGCAGGACCCGCGCCCGGCGTCCGGACCGGTGATGACCCGCCCGGCGCCGGTCTCCACCGGACAGGCCCCGCTGGGCGTGATCGGACCTTGGGGCGCGGCGGCCAGTTCGCCAGCATTTCCAGCCTTGCCCGCGACCTTGTGGCGCGGTTCGGACCCGGAGAGCCTGCGCATCCTTCTGGCACGTGCCAGTCCCGACCAGCGCGCTCCGGTGATGGCCCAGCTTGTCCGCCGGGCCTTGCTGTCTGGTGGCGAGGCACCGGGTGCCGGTGACGGGGCGATGGTTGCCCGGTTCGATGCGGCTGCGAGGTTTGGCCCGGCCCGCGATGCGGCGCGGCTTTGGGACGCCGTCCCGCGCCTGCTCGACCGCCCGGACCTGGCCGTGCGCGCGGTCGATGCCTGGTTTCAGGCCGGCGAACTCGAGCGTGGCTGCGGCATTGTCCGCGACATCCGCGTGAGCGAGGCCAATCCGATCCTGCTGGAGCAGGCCGCGGTCTGTTACGCGCTGCAACGCGAAACCAGTGCGGCCCAGATCGCCATCGATCTGGCACGCAGCGAACGGCAGGCCACCCCCGCCGGGCTGCAATTCACTGCCGACGCTGACTGGATGGAGCAAATGGTGGTGGCCATGTCGGCCAATGGTGCCGTGCGCCTGCCGCCACTCCGTCACGACACACCGCGCGCCTTTGGGCTTTCGCTGGCTGCCGGTGCCAATCCGGCCACTTCCCAGCTTTCCACCGCCAGCGGCCCGGTTCTGGGGACGCTGGCCTTGCGGCCCGGCCCCGCGCAACGGGCGGCTGCCAGCGCCGCAGCCGGTATGTCAGCCCTGACACCGGCTGACTGGCGCGCCATCCTGCCAGCGCCCGCGCCCCAGCCAGTGGCGCCACCGCCGCCGCCACCGCCACCCCCGATTGTCGATCCGGTGACCGGGGCGGTCACCACACCGCCGCCCCCGCCCCCCGTGGCACCGCCTGTGCAGGGGCAGGCGCTGACAACCGAGTTGCGCGGCGCCACCACTGCGATGGCACGGGCCGCAGTGGCCCGGCGGTTGGCTCCTGTTTTTGCAGATGTGCAAAATCCGGCGGCGGCTGACAGGGCCCTGCTGGTCGAGGCTGCGCTCTGGGCCGGCGATCTGCCAGCCGCAGCGCGCTTTGCCGCCCTGATACCCGACGGCAGCGACCCGCGACTGGCGCTGGCAGCAAGGCTGCTGACGCCTGAACCGCCCTCCGGGCGCGGATCACCGACCGCCCAGGCTGACGCTTTTCTGGTCCAGCGGGTGGTCGAGCGGGCCAGCAATGCCGCGGCGCGCAACCGGGCAGCCCGGCTGGCAGCGGTGGCCTGGGCCGCCGGTCTGCCTGTCTCCGGGGCGGCTTCGTCCTTGATCGCAGAAGCCCCAACCTCGATCGGCGTGCGCGCCATGACGCTGGCGGGCCTGCAACTGGCTGCGGCACGCGGAGCGCAAGGCGAGGCCGTCCTGCTGGCCGCCGAAGCCATGCAGGGCAAGGAACTGGCCGCGCTGGACCCTGCAACGCTGGTGTTGGTGATCGCAAGTCTGCGGCGCGTCGGATTGGAGAGCGAGGCACGACAGCTGGCTGCTGAAGTCGTGCTGGCCGACCTCTTGCCTCTCCCACCGCCTTCTCCGGCGGCGACGTCACCGGCGCCACCAGCAGCGGCGCCTGCGGCATCACCCGCCGCACGGGGCGCACAGCCACGCGCGACACCACCTTCGGGTGCTCCTGCACGCGCGCCCTCTGCCGGTTCGACGCCCGCGAGACCTGCAACAACACCCCGACCGGCGACAACGGCGCGACCGGCAGCAACCAGCCCGCCGCCTGCCACACGACGCCCCGCGCCACCACCGCCCGCCAAGGCTGCCCCCAAAGCAGGCCCGAGGGCCACGCCGGCCAGGACCAACCGGTGACAGGACCATGAGCCAGAGACTGGACCTTGCCATCGAGGCGTTTCTGGAAATGGCAGCCATCGAGCGTGGCTCGGCCCGCAACACGCTGGACGCCTACCGTCGCGACCTCGACGATTTCGCCACGATCACCGGCGCAACACTGACCGCCGATCCCGACCATGCGATGGTTGGCGACTATGCCCGTGGTCTCAGCGCGCGCGGCCTGTCACGCGCCACGACAGCCCGGCGCCGTTCGGCCTTGCGGCAATTCTTCAGGTTCTGCCTGCTCGAAGGCTGGCGGGCTGACGATCCGACCAGCCGGTGGGATGCCGGGCATGCACTGGCGCGCCTGCCCAAAGTGGTGCCGGTTGATCAGGTGGGGGCCTTGCTGGATGCATGCGTCAGGCTGGGACCGGTCGACGGCGTTCGTGCCCGCGCCATGCTGGAACTGACCTATGGCGCAGGGTTGCGGGTGAGCGAACTGGTGACGCTGCCCCTGGCCGCCCTGCCCGCCCATTGGCCGGAAACGGCCGGACCCGCCATCGCGTTGACAATCCTTGGCAAGGGCAACAAGGAGCGCATGGTGCCCCTGAGCCGTACCGCCTTTGAGGCTGTGCAGGCCTGGCGGGCGATCCGGGACACCACATTGAGCCCGAAGGCGGACTTGAGCGCCCGCCAGAGTCCGTGGCTGTTTCCGGCGGCCACCCGCGAGGGCCACTTCGGGCGGCGCCAGATGGCCAGGATGCTCGACCGGGTTGCCCTTGAGGCCGGGCTTGACCCCGCTGCCCTGTCGCCACATGTCCTGCGCCACGCCTTTGCCACCCATCTGGTCGATGGCGGCGCGGACCTGCGGGCCGTCCAGACCATGCTGGGCCATGCCGATATCGCGACCACCCAGATCTACACCCATGTGGCGCAAGCCCGGTTGCGGGCCGTGGTGGAAAGCGCCCATCCACTCGCCCGCATGCCGGATGACGCGCCTGACCCTGTCACGCGCGAGGCCGTTACGCTCCGGGAATGAATTGCCAAGCACCTGGAGAGTGGCTAGCCATAAGGTCTGGATAGCTGAAGACGGGAGACTGGCAGCCATGGCAGATGCAAGTGACTATCATGCTGACGTGAAGGCCTATGCCGGAACTTGTGACGAGGCTGCCGTTGCAGGTCTTTTCAAGACCTACCGGCTTGTCCTGTCCAAGCCAGACACCAGGCTGGTGTCAGCCTCCGATCCGGCCGAACTGGACCGGGTGCGGACCAATTTCCTGAAGAAAAAATTGGGATTGAGCGATCCCGACACGGTGCTTGATGCAGCCATTGCAGAGGTGATGGCCACCATGAAGGGCGATCGAACCAAGAACCGGCTGACCGTGTATTACATGCTGGCCGAAAGGTTTGGAAAACTGGACCTGTTCAAAGGGTGAGCATTTCTGTCGAGCGTCACGGCCGTCAGATCATGCTGAAGGAGTGGGGTGGTGTGGCCCAGCAGCGGCTGGCCAGGGCGACGGTGGCCCTGGTCGGCCTCGGCGGACTGGGCGCACCGGCGGGGCTTTATCTGGCGGCAGCAGGGGTCGGTCGGCTGGTGCTGATCGATGATGATGTGGTGGACC
>JALOSP010000215.1 GCA_025458365.1 Hyphomonadaceae bacterium | reverse complement strand
CGTCTGGGCCAAGGTAGCCGCATCCATCCGGTCGAGACCTGCGAACAGGGTGGCAGCGGTCGTGGTGCCGGCCACGCTGCGCACTTGGTTGAGCGACGTACCGACAGCGATCTGCTCGGCCGTGGCACGGCCCGCCAGGAAGGTGTCGAACGGCAGGGCCGTGATGCGCAGCAGCACGTCATTGCCAGACAGCACGACTTCAGGGCGCAGCACGCCCGGCAGGTTCGAGGCCAGGATGCCGAAGTTCCCCGTCACGCCACCGGCGCCATTGGCGACGGTCCAGGTGGTGCCGAACAGCGGCACATAACCGCCGACAGCATTCACGGCGAGCGAGCCACCCAGGGTCAGGCGGCCGCTGGCATTGAGGCGGTCAGCCGACGTCGGGCTGGCGACGTCCACGCCGAACATGCCCGCACCCGAGAAGGTCGCCGGGCCGGTCACCGTCATGGTGCCGATGCCGCCATTGAGAGCGCCCGGCGACACCACGCCGCCTGTTACGATCAGACCATCACGAACCGCAACAGTACCGGAGCCGGCCAGCATGCCGCCGCCAACTGTCAGCTGACGGGCGGTGAAGCGACCGTCCACGGTCATCATGCCAGCATCCACGAACGACGACATCACCGTGGTGAGGGTCGCGTTGGAGCGGATGTTGAGGCCCGACGTTGACGGACGCTGAGGCGGTCGATCGTCACGTTGGTGTTGGTGACGAAGGTGGTGCCAGCAGCCCGCAGGTTCACTTCAAACCAGCGGGTCGAGTTCTGCAGGCCAGCGGTGCCCGGGGTGTTGTTGGGCACGAAGTTGGTGCTGCCGGGGCCGGTCAGGGCGCCGGAGTTCACTTGCAGCAGCGTGCCGCTGTCCCACGGAGCAGTCGAGCTTGCGGCATTGACAGGGGTGCCGGGGATGGTGGTTTCCACACCGCTGGCGCGGGTGGAAGCCGCTCCGGACACCGGCTGGTCGGCGACCGCGTAGTCGGCACCGTCACCGCCGCTGATGCGGAACTCATTGCGGCCCACGTCGATGGCCAGAGCCGGCGGCTCGACGGCATGCAGACGCGCGCCAGCCAGATCGACCTGACCGGGCAGGCCCGCGGAAACCACGCCCGGAGCCTCGACAGTGCCCGGGAGCGGCTCACTGGTGCCGCCGGTCGGCGGGCAGGTTCCGGTGAAGGCACACAGAGCCGGAGCCGAGGGATTTGGCCGGATCGTGCCAACGTTCGGGGTTGCGCTGGACACACCCAGAGCCGGGGTGGTCGGCAGGGCATTCACCAAGGTCGAGCCCGCGAGCACGAAGAACAGCGGATCCAGTTCCTGGCGCCAGCGGGTCGGGTCGGTCCACTCACCGTCGCCAGCAGCGGTTGTCACGTACTTGTACGGGTTGTTGACGACGATCTGGTCCCAGAACAGGAACAGCGGGTTATAGCCGCTGATGGTGCCGAGGCAGCTGAAATTGTTGCCAGCATTCGTGGTCTGGCAGGTGCGGATCGCGTTGTCGTTCGGGTTGCCGAGCGATTCGAAGAAGAACCGGCTGCCCTGACTGAGAACGCCCAGCGATACTTCGCGACCGAAGGCATTGGTTACCAGCGGCGAGCCGGAATCGCCCGGTGCGGTGCCAACTTCATTGGCGGTCGCATCGCCGGGGAAGATATCCGCATCGAGGCTGAACTGGTTGAGCGGCCGGGTGCCGGGACCATTGAAGAACGGACGTGTGGCACGGCGCGGATCGTCGAAGTCCGCCCAGTACATGTCCTGATAGGTACGGGTGGGCATGGTGAGGATGTCGCCGATGGCCGAACCATAGAAGCCAACGTTGATATCCCGCGAGCTGCCCAGGAAGCTCATCACATTGGTGCCGAGGCGGCGCTGGAAGTCGCTCGCGCGGGTCGTGCCCGGCTCGGTGCCCGACTGGCCATAGCCGCCAATGGTCACCGGAACCTGACCGGTCACAGCGCTGAACAGCAGGCCGATACCGAACTGTGCGTCACGGCCCAGGATCTCATTGGCATTGTCGAAACCAGCCAGCGCCACGTCGGCCGGCAGGAAGGTGCCATCGTTTGAATTCCAGGCCGGGCCGAAGCGCGAGCGTGGATCGTACCAGACCATGATCGACTGACCGGTCGGGGTGCGGCCATCGGCGCCCGGCTGGTTGCCGAAGTCCTGGCCGAACAGCCACTGGCGCAGGTTCGCGTTCCCGAAGGTCGGGTCCATCGTGTACATCACGCGGGCACGGTTGCCCGGCGAGTCGCCGTTATAGTCACCCGGATCAAGGCTATCGACGCAGTGGGCCGCAAACAGCACGGTACGCGGATTGATCAGCAGACCCGTGCAGGTGCCGCCACTGTTGCCGGCTTCGTTGCGGATCCCGAGGCCAACCCAGATCGGGCGCGTGTTGTTGGTATCAACAATCGCGCCAGGCGTGGTGGTGTCCGGGTTGATCGTGGCGTGGGCGGGCGTGGCAGAGAGCGCCATCACCGTCACGATGCCGCCAAGCACAGATGTGGCGAGAGCGCGCGACTTCAGGCTCGCCAGGCGCGGTTGTCTATCAGGTGTCATGATGTCCCCGGACGTTAGAAGGATTGGTTCGAACGACTACGTGTGCAGACGATCCGACGTGCGCGGACCACCGGCTCCAGCCCGTTGTGATACCCGCAGAAGCATCGTCTGTGCAGTCCATTCGCTGCCGAAACTTGCAGTGGAGCCCAAACCACAGTGCGGAGCCCTATAGTCGAGCAAACCTGAGAACTGTTGGCCCCTGCGATGCTCGAAGTTCCAGCTGACCTTCAATCATCCGGACCCAACGGATCGACTCCAGATCTCGCAGCAACTGGGCATCTGCTTCTTCTGCCGCAAGCAAAGCGCATTGCCGCTGGGTCGCGCTCGAAATGAGGACACGCGCCTCGAACGAGTCCCGCAGGGCCAGCCCTGTCGTCAGAGTTCCGGAGTACTCGTTGCAAGCCCCGGTCACGGTCAGCTGATTGCCCAAAATGCGAAGCCTGGCGGCGGGGATTGCGCCAGCGGACCGACCGCGAGGCTGCACAGCCGACCAGGCCCCATCGAACAGAGGGCCTGCACCAGACCGAACGGAGGCTGGGTCAATCGGCGCTGCCGCAAACAAGAGCGCACCCGCTTGATCACGTGCCTCCAACCGGCCGCCCACCACCGCAAACTGGGTAGCCGCCTGAAGCTGCATTCGAAAAACTGTCAGCTCCCGCGACTGCCGCCGCGGGCAGTTGCTGGGCATCGACAGGACCACCGCTCGCATGTTGTTTGGTGCAGACCCAATCGATGCCGTGAACGGCCCACATGCGGTGCGCCCCGACATCACGGTGCCGGTGATGGTGAAGGTAATCGCCCCCGATCCACTTCCAACCTGCCATCCACCATCCAAACCCAAGTTACGGGGCGAGGAAGCAGACGTACCGGATTCGACGGCGGCCTTGCTCGGGTCGCTTCCGCCTCTGGCCAGGCCATGACCAGCCGGTCCAAGCATCGCCAGCACCAGCATCGGCCACGCCAGTGCAAGCCTTCCGGGACTGCGCCTGATGGACATCTGGATTCTCCACTCCCGCAAAGGCCAGCGCTAGATCACTGAACTACGCTGCCTGGCTGCCGTGGTGACGGCACAGTTCAACAAGGCGCGATTCCGCCGCACTGAGAATTTAGGATAGCGCCCGCGTTGCGGGCTTCAAAGCTCAAAAAAGAGACAATCTGCCCATGGTGCGGGCATGACCGCAGCAAGCAGACCACCGCCCAGCCTTGACGTAGTCTGACTACACGGCTTTGTTATCCCCGCGACTGCTGTGGGGGCACTGTGGCTCGCGCCACCTGCAGGCTGTCGTTAATCGCAGATGGCCGCTTCAGCCCCCAGCCAGCGCTCAGATGGGGGCACATCGACAATGACTTTCCGCAAGATGATTTTGGCCAGCAGCGCCTGCGTGGCCACTTCGCTGTTTTTCTCGGGTGCCGCCTTGGCACAGCAGGCTCCGGCGGAAGAAGCCGAACCGGATGTGGTGGTGGTGACCGGCTCGCGCATTGCTGGCAATCCCGCCAATGCACCGCAACCGGTGCAGGTGGTAACCGCTGAAGACCTGGCGGTCCGGGGGATCACGTCCGCGGGTGACGCGGTGGAGACCATCCCGGCCCTGATTGCATCCAACAATGTGGAACAGACTGCCCGCGATGGCCTCGCTGGCCGCGTTGCGCTGAACCTGCGCAACATGGGCGTGAACCGTACTCTGGTGCTGGTGAACGGTCGCCGCCACGTGGCGGGTATTCCCGGCTCGGCAGCGGTGGACGTGACCTCGATCCCCAGCGGCCTGATCGAACGGGTCGACGTGCTCACAGGGGGTGCCGCGTCGATCTATGGCTCTGACGCCGTGACCGGTGTGGTCAACTTTGTCACCCGCAAGGACTTCGTCGGGACCGAGATCGAAGCCCAGGTTGGCTCGTCTTTCGAAGGCGACGCTGGTCGGGCCTATCTGTCAGTGCTGCAAGGCTATGATATCGGCGACGGTGCCGGGAATATCACCCTGTCGATCCAGGCCGAACGGCGCGAAGCCCTCTTTGAAGCCGACCGGGACAACACCCGCGACAATGGCATCTGGACCCGGGACCAGAACCCCGAGCTGCGCTTCCAGGCCAATGACCCGATCCCGGCAGGACGGACCCGCGAGCAAGTGATCGGCCGCACAATCCTGAACGGCGCCAATCCCCGCTTTGCCAATACCGATCCCGCGCTGCTCGCCCG
>JALOSP010000214.1 GCA_025458365.1 Hyphomonadaceae bacterium | reverse complement strand
CGTTTCAATCTCGGCCTGAACGGCCCCCGCGCTTTTCTACAAGGACCACCCAACATGGTGACCGCAGTCAACAACTCCAGCACAACGACAGCCGCAAGCAATTCGGCCCGTACCTCGCTGACCAGCAATTTCGAAACCTTTCTCACCCTGCTGACGACCCAGTTGCAGAACCAGGATCCGCTGTCGCCGCTGGACAGCGCCGAGTTCACCAATCAGCTGGTGCAATACAGCGGTGTCGAGCAGCAGTTGCAGACCAATGACCTGCTGACCTCGCTGACGGACCTGACACGCGCGAGCGCAGGCGGCACGGCGGTGTCCTACCTCGGCCGGACGGTCACTGCCGAAACACCCAATGCCGCACTGGCTGCCACTGGCGATGCCACCTGGAACTATGAGCTGCCACGGGCAGCAGAAAGCACAACCTTGCGGGTGGTCAATGCCAACGGGCGCACGGTGGCGACACTCGATGGAGAAACCGGTGCCGGCGCCCACGTCGCGACATGGAACGGACGCGATGTCAGCGGAGCGCGGGCACCAGCGGGAACCTACCGCCTTGTTGTGGAATCGCTCGATCCAGCCAAGCGGGTGGTTGCTGCAAGCGTCAGCCAGACAGGGATCGTGGACGGCGTGGACATGACAGGTGCAACCCCCATGCTCAGCATCGGCGGCCTGTCTGTGCCACTGACCCAGATTGGCCGGATCCGGAGCTGAGATTTCTCTGCAGATTAACCTTCAGTCAGGACAAAAGAGACGAAAAATCAACCTGTACTGGATAGAGTGAAGACTATGGTGGTGGGCAGAAAGCTCCGCGTGACAACAACAAGAAATCTCGCAGGAGCATACAATGTCGATCAACAGCGCAATGCTGGCTGGCGTGTCCGGCCTGGTGGCAAATTCGTCCGCGATGGCGGTCATTTCCGACAATATCGCCAACGTGAACACGACTGCGTTCAAGCGCAACCGTTCGGACTTCACCCGGCTGGTGAACGCGCAATCGGCTGCTACAACATACAATGCCGGTGGCGTGACAGCTTCGACCCGTCAGCTGGTCAACAACCAGGGGAATATCAACCAGACAACCGTCGCAACCGATATCGCAATTTCCGGGCGCGGGTTCTTCGTCGTGTCACCCGGTGCAACCGGGATCGACGGCACCAATGGCGTGCGCTTCACCCGGGTAGGGTCGTTCACGCCCGACGCCGAGGGCAATCTGGTCAACCAGTCACGGATGTATCTGCAAGGCTGGCCGGTCGCCGATGATGGTACTGTGAACACCAATCCCAGCGACTTGAGCGCGCTCGAAACGGTCAATCTGAACACGATTGCAGGCACGGTGCGCGCTTCGACGCAGAATGCCATTACCGGCAATCTGCGCGCCACGACCCCGATTTCAGCGGCTGCGGCAGGTGTACCCACCGCTGCGCCGGGCGCCTACAATGCCGCCACCAACAATATGGCCTCTGGCGCTGTCCGGTCGGATGTGCCGCCCTGGTCTTTCCAGGTCTATGACAGCCAGGGCAGCTTGCGGATCTTCAATGTCGGCTTCCTGAAGTCGGTGACGGCCAACCAGTGGCATGTCGAAGTGTGGTCGGACGAGCCGGGCGTCATTGTCAGCGGTGCGCCGCTGGTCAATGACCAAATCCTCACCGGCACCATCGCCTTCACGCCAGATGGGGGTCTGGACGTGGCCAACACCAGCCCGGCCCTGATCAACCCGATCAGCTTTGGTGCCTATAACGCCGGTGCACCGGGGGCAGGCGCCGTCAACTGGGCGCCGGGGACAGGCGTGGGAGCCCAGACCGTGGCCCTTGAAATCGGCCAGGGCGTCCTTGGCGGCATTACCCAGCTGGACAGTGCCAGCACCGTGACGTCCACGTCCACCAACGGTTCGGTGTTCGGCGACCTTGCCGGTGTGGAAATCGACGACGAAGGATTTGTCACCGCCCAGTTCAACAATGGTGCCGTGCGCCGGATGTACCAGTTGCCGATTGCCACATTCGCCAATGCAGACGGCCTGGGTGCGGAAGATGGCGGGGTTTATCGGGCAACCGGGGAATCTGGCACCTACAATCTGAAACAGGCCAAGATCGGCGGCGCGGGCGAAGTCGCCTCTGCTGCTCTGGAAAACTCCAACGTCGATCTGGCGCTGGAATTCTCCAACATGATCATCACCCAACGGGCCTACTCGGCCTCGTCGAAGATCATCACGACCGCTGACGAGATGCTCGACGAATTGATCCGGATGAAGCGCTAGGGCTGACGCAAGGCCCGCATCATCAGCCATGACAGCGTGAACTGAATGATGCGGGTTTCTGGCCTGATTGGTTCAAATTTAAGCATGCAGCTTAGCGTGGACTTAAACCGGGCCTGTTAGAACCCAACCAAGAACAACGATGTATGGAGGGTCAGCTCATGGGACATGCCGCACTCAATGAGGCAGCCGTGACCGGTCCGGACGGTTTGAAACTCACCATGGCGATGCTGCCTCCTGCTGATACCGTGCGCTGGGTGGCCCGCCGCAAGGCCCAGCTGGTCAGCGCGGTCAAGGGCGGCCTACTCAGCCTGGAAGACGCTTGCGAGCGCTACAATCTGACTGTCGAGGAATTCCTCGCCTGGCAGCGCCAGATCGACCGGTTCGGCATGCAGGGTCTGCGGGTCACGCGCCTGCAATCCTATCGGTAAGGCCACCACCACGATCACGCCTGCAAAGGGTCTCCAGCAGTCCGAGCGGCAAAAAATGCAGGTTGATCAAACAAATTAATCCGCCCTTTACGGGTCCACCCGGAAAAAGCTGCCTAGCGTGCACGCCGTCTCCTCCGCGGGAGGCGGTTCGTGCGTGCCGGGAGCGGAGTGACCGGGTTGGAGCGTTTGCTGGAAATCCTCAAGGCTGCAGGGCCTGCCAAGCTGGCCGCGGCCCTTGGCATCACCGGTCTGGTGGCGGCGGGCCTGTTTGCGATCATGTTCCGGGTGGGCGCCGAACCGCGCGCGCTGCTCTATGCCGATCTGTCACCACAGGACGCAGCCGCAGTCACCAGCCAGCTTGAGACTTCCGGCGTTGAGTACCAGCTCAGCCCGGATGGCAGCACGATCTTCGTGCCACGCTCGCAAGTGGCCGATGCCCGCATGCAGCTTGCTGCCGAAGGGCTGCCGGGCACCGGTTCGGTCGGCTACGAGATTTTTGACAATCAGGACGCACTTGGTGCCACCACCTTCGTGCAGAATGTCAACAAGTTGCGGGCTTTGGAGGGCGAACTTGCCCGTTCGATCAACAGCCTCGACACCGTGCGCAACGCTCGCGTCCACCTCGTGATCCCCGAAAAGACCGTGTTTCAAGAGGCCAGCGAAGATCCCACAGCCTCGATCGTGGTCGGGCTGGAGCGCGGGACATTGGGTGACCGCCAGGTCCAGGCAATCCGCAGCCTGGTGGCTTCAGCGGTTCCCAACCTGAAGCCGGAAAAGATCACCCTGCTCGACGAGCGTGGCCAGCTTCTGGCCGGTGCCGAGGGCGACGGCGTGATGAGTGGGGCGCTCGATGACCGCAAGGCGGAGTATGAAGAGCGCCTGCGTCGCCGGATCCAGGATCTGGTCGAGGGCGTGACCGGTGCGGGCACAGCCCGTGTACAGGTCTCGGCGGAAATGGACTTTGCCCAGGTCAGCCAGACTGAAGAGACGTTCGACCCCGAGCAAGTGGCGCCCCGGTCGACCCGCACGGTGGAAGAAACCGGGAACGAAACCAACCGCGAAGAAGCCGTGACCCAGGGGCAGAACGTGCCCGACGGGACAGAGGTCGGTGCTGCAGGTGGCTCGCAGTCTGCATCCAATCGCACCGACGAAACCATCAATTACGAGATTTCGCGGACCACAAGGACCGAAGTCACGGCACCGGGCAAGGTCACGCGGCTGTCGATCGCTGTGGCAGTCGATGGCGCGACAGCAGCGCCTACAGAACCGGCCAAGGACGGCGCGGCCCCGGCATGGACGGCGCGAACCGAGGAAGAAATGACCCGCATCACGGCGCTGGTCCGCTCGGCTGCCGGGATCAGCGACGAGCGTGGCGACACGCTTGAAGTGGTGAATGTACAGTTTGCACGCCCTG
>JALOSP010000213.1 GCA_025458365.1 Hyphomonadaceae bacterium | reverse complement strand
CCGGCCCTGAAGACCGCGCTCAAAGCCGAAACCGATCGCTTCCGCACTGCGGTACAGGCACACGAACGAACCCTCGAACGCCGCCGCGTGATCGCCGAAGGGCTTGTCCGCGCCATCGCCGAAGAGGCGCTGGCCGCGCGCGCTCCACCGGTCACTTACGGCCCGCGCGCCACCCATGTGGCGCCGTCAGCAGCAGTGGCGCTGGACCGGCGGGCGTAGGGGGCGGCGAGCCTCGCGGTCAGGCCAGCACGCCACGCCGGGTGCGCTGCACATTGCCCGGCAGGCCAACCGACAAAAAAGGCCCGCCGGTGAGAGCGGGCCTTGATTGAGTGCCGTTCAGGCAAGTGTCTTACCAGACGCCTTGGCCCACGCCGCCATCGACGAACATCGAGGACGTCCAGGTGGCTTCGCGTTGACGGGTCGCGGTGACTGTTTCGGTCCGGGTCAGCGTCACATACTTCAGGCCGGGGCCGTAGCGCCGCAGCAGCGAACGCTCGTTGCAAGCCGCCCGGGCGATTTGAGCCGTACAGGTCAGTTGGCCGCCGCTGTAGGACAGGGCTTGACCCTTGGCGCATGACAGGGCGGTGCCGCCATCAAACACGGCCTGGCCATTGACCATGCGGCCCACGGTGACTTCCATGCGGGTGCCGGCCATGCAGCGGAACATTTCGCCGGAGAAGGTCGCAGCCACTTGCTCGTCGCCATCGACCCGTGACGCCGGGTGCGGCATGCCACGGTCGTCCATGCAGACGGCGCGGATTGCCATGGTTTCCGTCACCGAGCGGCTTTCCTGATAGGATTCAGCTTCCTGACCACCGCCGACATTCATCCGTTCGATGATGCCCGGGCTGGTTGCCGCCGCACCGCCGACGAAACCGCCGCCGCCACCGATGTAGGTGTTGCCACCGCCACCGCCAAGGATTGTGGTCGAGCTGCCGCCGATGAAGGTCGGGCCGCCGACGGCGACATTGGTGCCGCCGATTTGGGGGCCACCCACAACCACATTCACGCTCGGGGCAGGAACAAACACGCCAGGCACGCCAATCGGATGGCTGGTGACCGGCCCGCAGCAGCCGGAGCCACCAGCGGTGTAGGTCGGTGCAGGTGGCACATTGACCACGCCGCCGCCAGTGTTGGTGCCGCAACAGCCACCGGCATAGGCCGCACCAGACAAAGCAGTCAAAGCGGTGACTGCAGCAATGTATCGAATTGAGACGCTCATCTTAGGCTCCCCGAAGTTTCCCAAACCATCCCGCAAATCCGGTGCCAGTTTTTCTGCCATCCGGTGAGCCCTCCCTGCAAAACACGCGCCGCAGGAGTGGCATGACTTGTGCGGGGTGTAGCGGAGAATGCCCAATTTTCAGTTAGCGAGGTCAAGACAATGCAATGGAGTGCTGTTCACCCCGAATCCCGCGCCCTGTTGAGTTCATGGCGTGCACTCAACGGTCTTGATGGTGCGGCCCAGCGCGAGCAGGCCCATTCGCGCGATGCCGCCGGGATGATCGACCGTCTCTTCATGGCACAGCGCGTGGCCGAGGGCGTGTATGTTTTCAAGACAGTCGGCAACGAGTTGCGCGCCTGGGCCGGGCGCGACCTGCGTGACCAGGAGGTCGGCACACTGTTCGGCGGGGCCGACAAGGTGCTGATCCGCGCGCTGCTGGAACGCTCGCTGGAAGCGCCGGGCCCGGTTGTCGCCCGCGCGGTGGCCCACAGCGCCGGTGCTGACGGGCGGATGGAAGTGGAACTGGTGTTCCTGCCGCTGCTGGAACGTGGAGGAGCCGAACGCGTGCTCGGCCTGTTCCAGCCAATGGCCCGGCGGACCGATCCCAACCGTCCGGTGCTTCGCTTCACACTCAGCACCCTGATGATGCCTGCCGAACCAGACGCACCAGCCCGGCCGAACCTGCGACTGGTGTCAAACCGGGACGGGTGAGGGGATTGCACGCTTAATTCCTCCCCCGAACGCCAAATGCGCTTGGGGGAGGTGGCCCGCAGGGCCGGAGGGGGCTGTGCCCGCCCTGTCGTTCCGGAACGCGCAGCGTATCCGGGACTTGGGGAACTCGAGCGCCTGACCCGGAGATCCCCGATCGGCTGTGCCGTCCGGGACGACAGAGGGAACGCACCTCGCTACCGCTCAAGCCTCCCCCTAAGCACCGGTCTGACCGGACCGGTCACCGCACAGGGTCTGCAGTTTCGCCAGCCACCACAAGGTCACCGCAAGGAAAGCGGCGGCGACCGCCAGCCGCAACCCATTGCCGAACCATCCCAGAATGGCACTGTCTCCCAGTGGGAACGCGTTGAACAGGCCGTTCAGCCCCACGTGCAGCACGATGGCAGGCCACAGATTGAACCCCCAGCGGACAAACAGCCAGCCAAACAGCAGTCCACCGGCAAAAGTGATGGCAACGATCCCTGCAATCGAGCCTGGATCCTCCCCCTGAATCACATGGGCAAGACCAAACAGAACCGCCGGGGCCAGGGCCGCTGGCAGGAAGCGCCAGTTGCACAGCTGCATCAGCACCCCGATGGCCAGCCCGCGGTAGAGAAATTCTTCCATCACCGGCCCACCAAAGGTCAGCCACAGATGATCCTGCAGTGGTTCGCCAGAATCGAAACCCAGAACCAGCCCCGCCAGGACAGCGGATGGAAGAAACACCGCGGCACCCAGAGCAAGGGCCGCACGCGGGGACTGGCCGATGCCGGAAAGCGCCACCAGACGGTCCGGCGTTGTGCCACCGGCCAGCCCGACCAGCAGCATGAAGACGCCAATGTCACAGCAGCTGATCAGGAAAGACGCCAGATGGGGAATCTGATTGATCGTGGTGGCGCTCAGCAAAGGCCGGATCAGGTCGCCAGAAATGGTCGACAGGGCCACTGCTGCCAGAGCGGCGGCTGCAATACGATGATTGTTCATGCTTCTCTCATCCAGGATGATGTTGAATTCTCCTTCGGGTCTAGCCAAAATCGCCCAGCAGGAATTGAAGATTTCGGACATGGATGCGCTTGGAGCCACATCGGACTGCCAGCGGCTGGAATGGGTGCCAGCCAGCAATCGCCTCCGCCCTTTTGTTTCAGGCAGTGTCTATCGCCTGAGCCTGGACGCCGGGGGCGTGACCCTGGAGTTGCCCGAGCGCAGACCTTCGATCCAGCTGATGCTGGCCGATCCTTACTGGTTGCGCGGGTCGGGCGCGCGGGACGGCTGGTGGCAGGTGCCCCGGCTCGGGCTGTGGGGGCCTCAAACCGCGTGGCGTTATGGATATGCCCGACGCAATGTCGAGGTTCTCGCGCTGGCACTGACGGCCGACGGGTTGCGCACCCTGACCGGTGGCCAGCCCATGGCGGCGTTCGCAAACACGGTGGTTGACTTGAACCAGGTGGCCCCGGGGCTGGCGGCCGGACTTGAGGCCGAAGGCGTGCTCAGCACCAGCAACAGCCAGCCCGCACGGGAGTGGCTGAGCCGGATCGAGACCTTGCTCCTGCGTGTCTTCGAAACCGCGCCGCAAAAACCTGTGCGTCCGGTGGGGGAGCGTCAGCAAAGGCGGCGGATGGCGCAGACCGGTGCAGGCGACAAGCTGTGGCGCCGCTTGGACCGGCTCGACCGGTTGTTGTCGGAAATCCATCCCAATGCGTGGGAGCGCCGCGACGATGATGGAGTGTGCGACCCGTGGAGCGATCAGGCCCATATGATCCGCGAGTGCAAGGCCCTGACCGGCCTGACACCCGGCGCCTATTTCAAGGCGAAACAACGCGACGGTGATCGCCTGATCCGCACTGTGCGGGTCTACGATGTGCCAGGGCCGGACGGTCATCTGGTGGTATAGGTTGTGTTTTTGAACGCTTCACCGGGTGGCCGAAAGTGTCTGCCCGCGCTGGCGTCAAAACCCCCTGTCATTTCGGACGCCGTAAGGCGATCCGGGACCTCGGGAGGTTTGGCGCTCTGTGCCGGAGATCCCGGATCGGCTGCGCCGTCCGGGACGACAGCGGGGGCGTGCCCCGCCGTTCAAGTTACGCCGCCGCACCCCCATGTGTCCCGGTCAGCGAGACGAACACGTCTTCGAGATTGGCTTCCACGATCCGCAAGTCCTTGATCCGCACCC
>JALOSP010000212.1 GCA_025458365.1 Hyphomonadaceae bacterium | reverse complement strand
CTCGGCGCCGGCCGCAATCTATGTGGCTGCGGCGCCCTTGTGTGTCGCGGTGCTGGCCCATCTGCTGGTCAAGGGTGAACGCTTGACGTGGCAGCGCGGCGCAGGGGTCCTCACCGGCTTTGCCGGGGTCTCCATCCTGTTCGTGCCAGGCCTGTTGGCCCATGATGCGATTGGCGTCCTGCCTGTCGGCCCGCAATTGATGTTGCTCGCGGCCGCGTTCTTTTACGCGGTGTCCGGCATTCTGGTCAGGATCAGCGGGCTTGCAGTCCAGCCGCTGGCCCTGGCATTCGGCTTTTGTACCTGTGCTGCGGTGATGTCGGTCCCGCTCGCGGTCCTGTCGGGCGAGGTTTGGCCGTTTCACGTGGCCGCCGGTCCGATCTGGGCCGTGGCAGGTCTGGGAGTGTTTTCCACCGGGGTTGGTGCGCTGGTCTATGTGCTGGCGATCCGGGGTGTCGGCGCGGTCTTCACGACAAATGTGGGCAACCTTGCACCTTTCTGGTCGCTGCTCGTTGGCGCGCTGATGCTGGACGAACACTTGCCCGTTACCGCCTTTGCCGGGTTGCTGTTGATCTTTGCCGGGATCGTTCTGGTCCAGCTTGCCTCGCGCTCTGGAGGTGAGGGGTAGATCAAATTGGGCTTTGATGGAACCAGCAAAACAAAGGCAATTTGATCAAATTCAAAAGTTCAGTACGCAATTTCGGTTCCATGGAAACGAAACGCGCACCAGGCTTTCAGGCGCCAAGCTGCGTCTGGGGCTGGCAATTGCCTGTGTCTGATGCAGCCAATGCCAGTTCCATGGCGCTGGTCAGATCAGCAAAACGGATCGGTTTGGGCGCGTGGGCGTCGGCACCGGCGCGCAATTGCTCGGCGACCTGATGGGCCATGGCATTGGCGGTCAGCGCCACAATAGCAGTACGCTGGTGTGAGGGGGTGGCGGCTTCAGCCTTGCGGATGGCCTGGATCGCTTGCAGGCCGTCCCACACAGGCATCTGCATGTCCATCAAGATCAGGTCGTGCCGCCGCAAGGTCCAGGCGTCGAAGGCTTCTTTGCCATTGCACGCAAACTCGGCCTCAATCCCCAGTTGTTCCAGGAACAGACGCAGGACAGCCTGGTTGGTTTCGTTGTCCTCGGCCACCAGCACGGCAAGGCCGTGCGCGCCCTCAGGGGCGCCCGCGGGCAGCGCCAGCTCATTTGCCAACTCCGGCCCTGCCTTCGGTGAAACGATGGCGCAGACATCGAGCGGCAGCAGCAACCGGAAGCTTGATCCGCTGCCGGGCGTCGATTGAACGACAATCTGTCCACCCATGGCGTCAACCAGCGCCCTGCAGATCGCCAGTCCAAGGCCGGTCCCGCCATAGATCCGTGTATGGGATGAATCCATTTGCGTGAACTTCGCAAACAACCGGTCGAGCCGGTCCGGATCGATCCCGATGCCCGTATCGGCAACAGTGATGACGAGTGCGCCCGTCGCAAGATCGGTATCAGCCTCGATGCTCACATGGCCTTCGCTGGTGAATTTCAGTGCGTTGGATACCAGGTTGGTCAACACCTGCCGCAAGCGGTTCGGGTCCCCGATCCGCCAGGGCAGGGGAGTTGCAACCGAGACATGCAGTCGAAGGCCTTTGGCGCGGGCTCGTTGCTGGAACAACTCCCCCACCTGGCTGACAATGGCCGACGGATCCAGCGGGATCGCTTCCAGATCGATCCGCCCGCTCTCGATCTTGCTCATGTCCAGGATGTCGTTCAAGAGCGACATCAAGGCATCGCCGCTCTGGGTGATGGTGTCGAGCATGTCACGCTGGCTGCGGTTCAAATCGGTTCCAGCCAGGGCCTGAGCCATGCCAAGAACCCCGTTCATCGGCGTTCGAATCTCGTGGCTCATCACCGCAAGAAACTCGGACTTGGCCTTGGCAGCATGCTCGGCTTCGATCCTGGCGACGGCATTGTCGCGGAACACTTCGAGCGCGCGTGCCATGTCTCCGACTTCGTCGAACCGGTCCTTGCAGGGGGCGGTCTGTGACAGATCTCCAGCGGCCACCTGCCGCATTGCCGAGGTCAGTCGCGCCAAGGGATTGACCACACCGCGCCGCACGACAATCAGCACCAGGGCAAGCCCGGCCAGAAACAAGACAGCAACAGTGCCGATCGTGATCGCCATTTCCCGTTTGAGCCGCGCAACCCGCAATTGAAGATCCGACCTCAGATGCTCATTGGCCAGGATGCTGACGGTCAGCACCGATGCCCGCGCCACCGATGCGCGATAGTGAGCCTGGTTCGGGTCCGTGTTGCTCAGCGCGACCTCGAGGTGGGCCGTCGCCTGGCGGGCTTTCGGCTCCAGCCGGGCGTTCTCGGTGATGCGGTGCCCGGCATGATCGGACGCATTCTTGCCACGAGAGGCCCTCACGGCAGAGGCCAGGCTTTCGTTGAATGTATCGGACAAGCCAAGCAGGCGGCCGGCATGACGGGCCGCGACGGTTTTTGCGGCCGGGTTTTCGATCCGGTTCGCAAGGACGGTGGCGGAGGCATGATAAGCCAGATATTCGAGCAGCGGTGCTGCGTTGGTCACCGTTGTGACCATGAGGTAATAGGTATGCAATTCGGGGTCGAGCAACAGGTTGCTGTCTTCCCCGATCGTCCGGATCAGGCTGCGTGATTGCGCCAGCGCTTCGCGAACCACGGCGGGATTGTAGGCTTCCAGCTGTTCCAGCCGGTCGATGGCGCGACCGACGTCATCCAGTTGCAGATCGATTGCAAGCGGACGGGATTGCGCCTTGTGCACTGCCACCAGTCGCGCATGGGCGCTGCGGGCCGCACCGACATCCGGCCGACCCTTGGCTTGCGCGGCAGCCGCATCAATCATCCTGGCGTGCAGGACGAGCGTCGGTTCGAGGTAGGTCGAGCCGACAAGCTCGCGGGTCGAAAAGTCAATCAGCTCGGATTGGCTTGCCACAAGTCGCGCGGAAACAAACGTCACCGGCAACAGGAACACGGCGAGCGCCACCAACAGGCGGCTTGCAATTGAGCGATTCGCAAACAGGAGCAGGCGCCGCAAAGTCATCTTGCGACCGCTAACAGGCGGCGATGAAAACCGCGTTAAACTGCCAGTATCGCGCCTGCCTGGACTGCGTTCAGAGCCTTACTTCTTGAAGAAGCCGCCGAACTTGTCATTGAAGCGCGACACACGTCCGCCACGATCCAGCATGGTTTGGTTACCACCGGTCCAGGCCGGGTGGGCCAGCGGGTCGATATCCAGGTTCAAGGTCTTGCCTTCGCCGCCCATGGTCGAACGGGTGACATAGGTCGAGCCGTCGGTCTGGGTGATGGTGATGAAACCGTAGTTCGGGTGGATGTCGCTCTTCATGGCCATACTCTGCTATGCTTTGCCGCACGCGCGCGCGCACGCGGCCCCGGCATCGGGGTGGTGAAACTTGAACGGGCGCGGATAGTCGATCAGGCTGTTCAAGTCCAGCCCCTGCCCTGCGCGAGCTGCGGGTTTCGCAAGCGGTCAGTTGTCGAGCGGCAGCCTGGCCAGCGGTGGAAGCCAGCCTTCGCTGGTGTAGGTGATGCTGGCGCCATCAGGATCAATCGCCATCGCTTCTGATTGAAGCATGGGCCGGGTCGGGCGGGGTGACAGGGTCCACACCGGCAATTCCCCGCCGACAGGCTGACGGGGGACAAGCCGATAGATCCGGCGGTAATCTCGCAAATAGATGGTTCCATTGGCAGCAATCGCCGCGTCGGTCAGCGGACCAACGTCATGGCCTGCTTCATCCCGCCCGGCGATCATTGCGTAAGGCTCCGGCGCAAGCGAAATCGCTGGAGCCACGGGCGTATGCGGGATCGGCCCGGAGGGTGGCAGAACCCTGTACACCAGATTGGAAGGCGCACCGTCCCGCCACTTCGAAAACAGGAGCAGGCCGTCGTCGTCGGTCAAGACCATGGCTTCGACATCGGGCGCCTGACCGGGGTAGGTCAGGATGAAAGTCGCCATAACCGGGGTGACAGCCGATTTCGGGTCTGGTTCTTCCACCAGAAGGATCCTGACAGGAGTCTTGATCATGCCATTGGTGCCCACGTCGCCGATCAGCAGACAGCGACCGTCCGATTG
>JALOSP010000211.1 GCA_025458365.1 Hyphomonadaceae bacterium | reverse complement strand
CATCGCCGAAGCTGCGCCGGGTCTTGAAGGCGGTCAGCAGGGTAACGTCATCCAGCTGTTCCAGGTCGCCGCCCACCGGCATGCCCTGGGCAGGCTTGGTGACACGGATGCCACTGTCAGCCAACAGGTCTGCGATATAATGCGCCGTGCTTTGCCCATCGACCGTGGGCGACAGGGCCAGCACCACTTCGCGCACATCGCCTTGTCTCACACGCTCCACCAGAGCGCCGATGGAAAGGTCCTGCGGGCGCACTCCGTCCAGCGCGCTCAAAAGTCCGCCCAGAACATGATAACGCCCGCCAACCCCGCCGGACCGCTCCAACGCCCACAGATCGCCCACATCGGCGACCACGCACAGCAGGCCCTGATCGCGACTGTCGTCGGTACAGATCGCGCACGGATCGCTGGTGTCGAGATTGCCGCAGACCGAGCAGGTCTTGACCGCGTCGAGCGCATTGCCAAGTGCTGTGGCCAATGGCGCCAGATGGCGGTCCTTGTTTTTCAAAAGGTGCAGGGCCGCGCGGGTCGCCGAACGCGGGCCAAGACCCGGCAATCTGGCCAGCAGCTCGATCAGTCGATCCAGCTCCGGGCCTGCCGATGTGCGTCTGCGCCGTTGCACGTGATCAGAACGGCATCTTGAAGCCGGGCGGCAGGGGCAGGCCACCCATCAGATCCTTCTCCATCCCGGCGCGCGCGGCTTCGATCTTCTTGCGCCCATCTTCGAACGCCGCCTTGATCAGGTCTTCCAGGATTTCCTGCTCGCCCGCCACCATCAGTGAAGGATCAATCGCGATCGCGGCGAGCCGCCCGTCACCGGTTAGGGTCAGCTTGACCATGCCCGCACCAGACTGGCCCTCGGCCTGCAGGTCTTCCATCTTCTTTTGCGCATCTGCGACCTTGGCTTGCATCTGCTGCATGGACTTCATCAGTCCGCCGATGTCTTTCATCATGGCGTGTCATCCTTCCTGACAGGAAACAGCTTCAGTCGCTACCGCGCCCGCGCGAGAAATCAACCTGCACGACGGTCGAGGCTGCAGGCGGATCGCGCACTTCAACCAGTTGGGCACCGGGGAAAGCGGTCAGCAGTGCCTGCACAGGATCGAGTTGCAGCACCGCTGCGGTGGCTTCGGCGGTCTTGCGGGTGCGTGCTTCGTGGATTGTCTCGACTCCGTCAGGCGGACTTGAAGCCAGTTCGAGCTGCCACGGTTCGCCGGCGAGCCCGTTCAGCGCTTTCAGGGTCTTCATCTGGAGATCGGCGGGCGAAGTTGGCTCCAGCCAAAGCGTCAGGACGCGGCCTTTGAGCCGGACTGGTCGGGCGTGGCGTTCCAGCAGGCTTGCCACGGCGCGCGCGCCGCTCTCCTCCAGTTGCGCAATCAGCGCTTCGAAGGTTTCGGGCCGGGCCTCGACAGCCGGGGGAGGAACCAGAACCTCTGCCGGTTCAATCCGCTGGGCCGCCGCCGGAACCGCGCCAGACGACACTGCACCGGCCGGGCGCCATGCCAGCATGGCTGTCACATCGGGTGCGTCGGCCAGTGCAGTCGCGTTGTTCGCGATATACCCTCTTGCACCTGCGCCGCCGCTCGTCGGTGCTGCCGTAGACGCGCCACCTGATGTCGCCGCAGGAACCACAGCACCGGCCACCATGCGCGCAAGGTCTTCCGGCCCTGGCAGCATGAACGATGCGGTCGCGCGCAGCAGGCACATTTCCACCGCCTGCCCCACATCCGGTGCCGATAGCGCCTCGGCATGGCCTTTGACCAGAACCTGCCAGCCCCGGTTGATCGCACCTGCGGTCAGGCTGTCGGCGATGGCGCGCAGCTTTCCTGTCTGTTCGGCAGGCCCCGCCGGCCGCCAGGCCTTTCCCAGCGCCTGCAGCCTTGCGACTTCGTGGGCGAGGTCGAGCACGTCGCGCAGCACGAGGTCCGGCTGGGCGCCGCGGGCGCGCTGCTCGTCCAGCTGGGTCAGTACACCCGCAGCATCGCCCCCGGCCATCGCCGCAAAGAGGTCAGTCGTGCGGGTGCGGTCAGCCAAGCCCAGCATGTCGCGCACCGTGGCCGCGTCGACCCCGGCGCCGGTGTCGTGCACGATGGCCTGATCCAGCAGGGACTGGGCATCGCGCACCGAGCCTTCGGCGGCACGGGCGATCATCGCGATCCCGTCGGGATCGACATTGATGCCTTCCTTGCCGCAAATGTCGGTCAGATTCGCACTCAAAGCCTCCACGCTGACACGGCGCAGGTCAAACCGCTGGCAACGCGACAGGATCGTCACCGGCACTTTGCGGATTTCGGTGGTGGCAAAAATGAATTTCGCGTGCGGCGGCGGTTCTTCCAGCGTCTTGAGCAGGGCGTTGAAAGCCCCGGTGGACAGCATGTGAACCTCGTCGATGATATAGACCTTGTAGCGCGCCGCAATCGGACCATAGCGCACGCCTTCGAGCAATTCGCGCATGGCATCGACGCCGGTGCGGGAGGCTGCGTCCAGTTCGAACACGTCCGGGTGGCGGCCCGCCATGATGTCGGCGCAGTGCACGCCCATCGGGTCCAGTGTGACGGACGGGGCATCATGGGTGGCGCCCTTGTAGTTCAAGGCGCGGGCCAGCAGCCGGGCTGTGGTCGTCTTGCCCACGCCACGGACCCCGGTCAGCATGTAGGCATGGGCAATCCGGCCGGAGGAAAAGGCATTGGCCAGCGTCTGGACCATCGCCTCCTGGCCGATCATGTCCTCAAACCGCTGTGGCCGGTATTTGCGCGCCAGAACCAGATAGGCGCCGCCAGTAGCCGCCTGGGCGGGCTTGGGTGGTGCAGGTTGCGGATCGCCAAACATGTCGGCGGTCAGGTCATCGCGCTCTGCGGGTTCATCATCGTCCAGATCGGGATCGTCGGTCCAGTCGCTCATGATGGCGCCCGGTCCAGCACGGTTTTGAGATGGGCTGACGCGGCGTCGAACCGGTTGAAAGCGTCGGACAACGGCAGGTCAGTCTGTACAGACATGGCTGTTCGGCCCTTCGGCTGGCAGAAAGACGGGTGGAGACCGGACGACGACCCGAAGCGAAACTCGTTGCGGCTGCTTCGTTCCCGACCTGACCGGATTGGCGAGGGCTCCGTCCGCCGCCGGCCTCCGCTTTGGATATGGCCTTTCGGCGCCTTGCGTGCAACTGGCATGGTGCAGCGTGGTCCCCATCCCCGCCGCTGCGCATCGGTACTTCCGCCACGACAATGTCGCTGGGGAAGAGCTCAGTCCTCCCCGTTCGCAGAACGGGGGAGGGGGACCATGCGCAGCATGGTGGAGGGGGGTGACCTGGCCGAGGCCCGCAGCTATCACCCCGGCCATGCGATTTCCGGCCCCGCTTGTTCCAGCCACCCTGATCCAGCGCTACAAGCGGTTCCTCGCCGATGTGCGCTTTTCGGACGGCAGCGAGGCCACTGCCCATTGCGCCAATCCGGGTTCGATGATGGGGCTGCAGGCGCCGGGTTCGCCGGTCTGGCTGTCGCCAGCCGGACCGGGCCGCAAGTTGTCCTGGTCGCTGGAGCTGATCGAGGCGGATGGCGCGCTGGTGGCGATCAACACCAACAATCCCAACCGGCTGGCGCGCGCGGCGATCGAAGCGGGTCTGATCGAAACCCTGACCGGCTGGCAGACCCTGACCCCTGAAGTGCGCTATGGCGCCGAAAACAGCCGGGTCGATCTCTTGCTGGAGGATGGTGGTGGCCTACGGACCTATGTCGAGGTCAAGAACTGCCACCTGATGCGCACGCCCGGATTTGCCGAGTTTCCCGACAGCGTGACGGCACGCGGCGCAAAACATCTGCGGGAGCTGGCGGCCATGGTGGCAGAGGGGAATCGCGCCGCCATGCTCTTCATCGTCCAGCGCCCGGATTGCACGCACTTCGGTTTTGCACGCGATCTTGACCCGGCCTATGCGGCTGCGGCACTTGCCGCACGGGATGCGGGTGTTGATTTCCTGTGCTATGATTGCGATGTGACCCGTGACGGCGTGCAGGTGCGCGCCCGACTTCCGGTCGAATTCTGACCCCTTTGCCATCAGGCCCCGCCATGTTCATCGAAGCCGATACCGCCCCGACCACACGCGACAGCAATGCGATCAAGCTGCAT
>JALOSP010000210.1 GCA_025458365.1 Hyphomonadaceae bacterium | reverse complement strand
AAGGCTGGCAGAGATCAAGGCCTGGCTCGACAGCCTCCGCAGCCCGTTCCGCACCGCCGAAAGCTTCTATGCCGAAGAAATCATCGACCCGCGTGAGACAAGGCGGCTGATCTGCGAGTGGGCAGGACTGGCCCAGCGGCAGTTGCAGACGGGTAGGGTGCATCTTGATGCACCGTATTGCTCCCATATTGCACCAAATTCGCATCAATAGTATGATCGGTGCCCAGCCCTCGGAGCAATTACGATGTCCGCAGTCAGAAAAACCATCACCCTGACGGCCCAGCAAGACAGCTGGATCAAGGCCCAGATTGCTTCTGGTGCCTATACCAATGACAGCGAATGCGTGCGCGACCTGATCCGGCGCGAACAGGTCCGGACAAGCAAGCTGGCTGCGCTGCAGGCTGCTTTGGAGGCTGGCGAGGAAAGCGGGGGGTTTCGCACCGTGTCCGTTGACGAGATCAAAGCGCGGATGAGGACCAAGCTTGGCTGAAGTTCGCCTCTCTGCGCTGGCTCAAACTGATCTGGAAGACATCTGGCTCTACGGCGCCAAAACTTGGGGGATCTCACAGGCTGATGTCTATCTGGACAAATTGGCGGCAAGTTGGAGTGCACTTGAAGATCAGCCGTTGTTGGGTGCCGATTGCTCTCATCTTCGCGTTGGCTACCGCCGAGTGTTCGCTGGTTGCCACACACTGTACTACCGGTTCGATGGCGTTGATGTAGAACTCGTTCGAATTCTCAACAATCGGGCTGACCCTGATCACTGGCTCTAGCGATTGCCCCCACGCTTCAATCAAACAGCTTCGACACGCTTTCCTCGTTCGCGATGCGGCGGATGGCTTCGCCGATCAGGGGGGCGACCTTCACGTGGCGCAGCTTGGCGCTCGCCTTGTCGCTGTGGTTGATCGAGTTGGTCACCACGATTTCCTTCATCGAGGAGGCGGCCACCCTCTCCAGCGCCTTGCCCGACAGCACCCCGTGGGCGACGTAAGCGGAGACGGAGGTGGCGCCGGCCTCGGTCAGCTTGTCGGCGGCGTTGCAGAGCGTGCCTGCTGAATCCACGATATCGTCAAACAGGATGCAATCGCGGCCGGACACATCGCCGATGATGTTCATGACTTCGCTTTCACCGGCGCGCTCGCGCCGCTTGTCCACGATTGCCAAGTCGGCGCCCAGCCGGTTGGCCAGGGCGCGGGCGCGCACCACCCCGCCCACGTCGGGCGAGACGATCATCAGGTTCTTCAGCGGGTAGTTGGCCCGGATGTCGTTTTCCATCACATTCGTCACGAACAGATTGTCGGTCGGGATGTCGAAAAAGCCCTGGATCTGACCGGCGTGCAACTCCATGGTCAGCACACGGTTGGCGCCTGCGGTGGTGATCAGATTGGCGACCAGCTTGGCCGAGATCGGGGTGCGTCCGCCGGTCTTGCGGTCCTGTCGGGCATAGCCGAAATAGGGCAGCACCGCAGTGATGCGACGGGCCGAGGCCCGGCGCAGTGCGTCCATGATGATCAGCAATTCCATCAGATGGTCGTTGGCGGGATAGCTGGTGGACTGGATGACGAACACATCCTCGCCGCGCACATTCTCGTCGATGGTGGCGAAAATCTCGTTGTCGGCAAAACGCTGCACCTTGGCGCGGGCCAGCGACATGTCGAGATAGTCGGCAATCGACTGTGCCAGTGGAATGTTCGCGTTGCCCGACAGCAGTTTCATGTCCGTCCCCCTGGAACATAGTCCACCAGCCACTGCGCGTGGCAGACCGGGCCGGACAGGCCCGGTGTACTGGCGATTCCGCCCACCCCACGGGGTGTCACCGAATGGTCGCGTTGCCTATCGTGAAGGTGTGGAGCTGGCAACAATCGCGATGCACTGGCAGGCAGCCTCGACAGGCGTGTCGCCGATACCCGGCGTAACCCCAGCCCTGAATGATGGCGCAAAAACAGGCAGGCCAACGATTTTTGTGGCAGGGCCGTGGCGTGAAAACGGCGGAAACCGCAGCAATTATGTCACGATTGTGCCCTTCTGCCACATTTGCGCAGCCATCGGCCTTGACGAGATGCGACCGACTCCAGTTCAGATTGCCTTATCGTTTAGTGCAGGCTGCCTCATAGATCGGCGTCTGCATGTCCGGCGCATCAACAGGTCTGTTCCCGCTTGCAGGGGCTGCGCCGTGTCAGTCCAGGAGTAACCCATGAGTTTCAAGTCCCGTCGTGCCGGTCTGGCTGTTTCGACCGCGCTGGTTGCCATTCTGGTTGCGCCTGCTGCCCTTGCACAGGATGCGCCGGCCCCCGCTGAAGCCGCCGCCGACGAACCTGAATTGGTGATCGTGACCGGGTCGCGGATCGCCACCCGCGCCGTCAATTCTGCCCAGCCGGTCTCGCTGGTGACCGCCGAGACCCTGGCGCTGCAAGGCACGGTGAACATTGCCGATCAGCTCGACCAGACGCCTGCCCTGTTGGGCTCGCTCAGCCAGTCACAGGCCGCCGCCTTTGCCAATCCGGCCCCGACGCTGGACCTGCGCAACATGGGTGGTGCCCGGACGCTGGTGCTGGTGGATGGAAAGCGCCATGTGGCCGGGGTGCCAGGTTCTGCAGCGGTCAATCTGAACTCGATCCCGACCGAATTGATTTCGCGCGTGGAAATTCTCACGGGTGGTGCCTCGGCCGTTTACGGGTCGGACGCGGTGACCGGTGTGGTCAACTTCATCACCCGGCGCGATTTCGAAGGCGCGCGTTCGACCCTGCAGGTCGGTATCTCGGCCCAGGGCGATGGTGAGGAGTTTGCCTTCTCCCAGGTGGTCGGCCGCAACTTCGGGGCCAATGACCAGGGCAATATCACCCTGGCTTTCCAGGCCAGCTCGACCGCCAGCGTGCTCTATGGCGACCGGGATTATTCGGCGGGCAATGCGATTGCCAACGACTATGACAATCCCGCCCGCCGGTTCCAGGCCGGCGATCCGCTGCCTCCCGGACGGACCGCGCAAAACACGCTGGGCCTTCTGATCATGAATGGCGCCAGCCCGCGCTTTGCGGGTACGGCCCAATCGCTGATTGACCGGGCCACCAACGCCCGCTCGCGCCAGTATCGCAACGATCCGCGTTTCGCGATCTCCTCTACCATGGGCACCATCGGCCTGTCGCCCACAGGCTTTGGTCGCTATGCCGGCGGTAACGGGGACTTCAACTCTTCTGCCTTGAACAACGACTGCGCCCAGAGCTGGGGCGGGTCGTATCGCGGCTTGAACTTTGCGGTTGGCTGCTGGGTGATCGATCCGGCCACCGGCCAGCTGCGTCCGTTTCGTGACGGCGTGTTTGCAGGCAGCTCGAACCAGTTTGGCGGTGATGGTGCTGCCGAAACCTTCGATTCCCAAAGCGTGAACCCGGCGACAGAGACCTTCTCTGGTGAAATCAGTGCCCGTTACAAGTTCAGCGACCTGCTGGGTCTATATGGTACGTTCAAAATCGCATCGAGCGATGTGCGCACGCTGAACCCCTACAATTCATTTGACGATAATATCGTCATTGCGCTGGACAACCCGTTCATCCCGGCGTCGGTGCAGGCCCTGATCAATGCGGAAGTTGCTGCAGGTGGATCGGTGGCCAATGTGACCATCGCGCGGGACAATATCGATATCTTCAATCCTGAAGCGGTCAACCTGTCCACGACCTACCGGACTGTGGTGGGTGCCGAGGGCACGCTGTTCGCAGACTTCAAGTATGACGTCTCGCTGAACTACGGTGTGACCCAGGGTGAGGCCACATCGTCCTTGCGTTTGGAAGACCGCTACTTTGCCGCAATCGATGCGGTGCGTGCGCCGAACGGGCAGATTGTTTGCCGCTCGACGCTGGACCCAACTGCCGTTCCGCGGCGGTCGGGCCTCTACAGCAGCCCGTTCGCGCCCGTGCCCTTCACGACGTTTGATCCGCGTGATGGAACATGTCGTCCGCTGAATCTGTTCGGTGCCAATGCCCCGTCGGACGCGGCGAAAGCATTTGTCGATCACCGTGCGGTCGATCAGTTCACCATCGACCAGACTGTGGTCAATGCCACAATCACAGGCTCGACCGAGCAATGGTTCAGCCTGCCGGGCGGCCCGATCGGCTTTGCACTGGGTGCCGAGTACCGCAAGGAAACCAGCGAATTCAT
>JALOSP010000209.1 GCA_025458365.1 Hyphomonadaceae bacterium | reverse complement strand
CCGGACCCGGAGACAGCGGTTGCAAGATCGATATCTTTTTCACTGTTCAGCCAGACCAGCTCACCCAGTGGTGCGAGCAGGTCCACCACGTCCTGGCGGGCGGCCTCATCAACGCCCGACCCTGGGACACATGCCGTGATCCCTTGCCCGATCTGGCCGGGGGTATTGGGCATGGCCCGGACAACGCGCTCAGCCCCGGTCCCTTCGGAAATCGTGGCCATTGTCGTCCCTGCCATGATTGACACCACCAGTGTGGCGGGTGTGCACAGAAGCGAGAGTGTTTCGCTGCAAGCGTCTTTGAAAGCCTGCGGTTTCACGGCAAGCACGACCAGTTCCATCGGACCTGCACTGAGGAAGTCTGGATTGAGCTTCCAGCCTGCCGCGCCAATCAGGCCTGCCAGTTCGTTTCCAGGGTTTGGTTCAAAGACGTGGACGTCGTAGGTCGCACCGCTGTTGATCCAGCCACGCAGCATGGCTCCGCCCATGCGCCCGGCTCCGACCAGTGCGACTTTTGTTCGATAGGGATGTGTCACAGGGGTCTGGTCTCGATTCGGGCTCAGGCTTGGCCAAGGGTTTCGAACATCGCCGCTTCCGCTGCCTCTTGCGGAGACTTCCCAGCCCAAAGCAGAAAATTGAAAGCCGGATAGAACTTGCTGCAAACGTCAACGCCCGCCGCGATGATTGCAGCCATTTCTGCCGGTTCTGGATCATTGCGCCCGATCAGCGGGGCGGTGAAGCGCCAGCTGATCGGCACGTCTTCGCTCCCCGGCTCAAAATGACCGAGCCAGCACGCTTCGTTCAACAAGGCGACAAGCGCGTTGATATCGGCCCGGCGCTGGACCGGCGCCTTCAGCTCGAAAACGAACTGAACCGTAAAGGCGGGCATGTCATCTTGAACCGCAACCAGGCCATGCAGATTGCACCAGGGTGTCGGGGTGGCGAAATGGACTTCATTGTCCAGCCGCTCATGGGGCCGGTTTTCCGAAACCAGGACGGCTTCGACGGTATCAAGAATATCGCCATCGGCGAACAACGGATCATCGACGGTGGCAAGCGGGCGGTCCATGCAGCCTCCAAATGGGTTGTTGAACCGGCATCAACCGGCCCGGACTGGGTCAAGAGTGTTCAGGAGTCTGACGGGCTTGCAAGAGCGGGGCCGTGCTCAAGCCGGGCTTGCGTCACTTTTTTTGGCCCTGGCAGGCTTTGGCGCAGCACCGTCCTTGCTGGCCGATGATCCTTCCAGGGCATCCAGCCGGGCTTTCAGCGCATCGGCCTCGGCACGGGCACTGGCCGCAAGCTGCTTGACTGCGTCAAACTCCTCACGGGTGACAAGGTCCATATCGGCGATCATGCGCTCCATCTGGCTGCGCCAGAAGGTGCGGACTTCCTCTCCCATGCCTTGGGCTACACCAGCCGCGCTGGTGGCCATCTTGGCGAGGTCGTCGAACAGGGGGTTACGTGTCTGCATGGGGCTCCATGTAGGACAGGACTCTGGCAATTGCCACCGTCTTGTTGTGACGCAAGTCAATCACGACAGCACCGTCAAAGGTGCCGCGCGTCGGAAGTTCGTGTCTACCATAGGGAAATGAACATCCCGCTCCCAGACCCGTTCAATTCGATGCGATTGCAGTTGTCATGCTGCATATCACCTGCAAACCGCCTAAACACTGACACCGCTGCGAAACGACAGCCCAAATCCGGACCCCCACCATGCAGCTTCTGGCCATCCCCTTTCCCGAAATCAGCCCATTCGTGTTCGAGATCGGTGGCTTCGGCCTGCGCTGGTACGCCCTGTCCTATATTGCCGGGATCGTGCTGGGGTGGCGGATCCTGCTGTCCCTGACCAGCCGCCCGCTGCTGTGGGGTGTTCCGGCCGACCAAGCCGCACCGATCAGCCGGGACGATGTGGATGACCTGATGTTCTACGCCACACTTGGCATCCTGCTGGGTGGGCGACTTGGCTTTGTCGTGTTCTACCAGCCCCACATGCTGGCTGATCCGCTGCAGGTTCTGAAAATCTGGGAGGGTGGGATGAGCTTTCATGGCGGCCTGATCGGCGTGTGTATCGCCGTGATCGCCACAGCCCTGTCACGCAAGGTCTCGCTGTGGCGGGTAGCCGATGCAGCCGCACTGATCGCGCCCTTCGGACTGCTGTTCGGGCGGATCGCCAATTTCATCAATCAGGAACTGTATGGCCGTGCGACGGATGTGCCCTGGGCCTTCATCTTTGCCACCGACCCGATGAAGCTGGCCCGCCACCCGTCGCAATTGTATCAGGCCGCGATGGAAGGATTGCTGCTTGGCGTGATCCTGTGGGTTGCGGTCAAGGTCTTCCGGAGCCTGTCACGCCCAGGCCTGACGGCCGGACTGTTCATGATTGGCTATGCGGTCTTCCGCACCGTGGGTGAACAATTCCGGCAGCCGGATGACTTTGCGCCGGACCTGCCGGGCTTCCTGACCATGGGAGCGACCCTGTCGATCCCCATGGCCCTGTTCGGGCTGTGGCTGGTATTCCGCGCCCGCCCGGGGAAGCCTGGCATGGCAGCCGACAGCAGCTCCAAGGCGGACCCCACCTGAGCCTCATGCAGACCCGTCCACCCAGAGACCTGTCGATCCCAGCCACCGCGCTGGAAACCCGGCTTGTTGACCAGATCGTGAGGGGCGGGCCGATCTCGGTGGACCACTTCATGCAGGCCGCCCTGCTTGACCCGGACCATGGATACTACACCACTGCCAATCCCGTGGGGGCACAGGGCGACTTTATCACCGCGCCTGAAGTCCACCAGATGTTTGGCGAGTTGATCGGCCTGTGGCTGGCGCAGTGCTGGATCGACATCGGCAGTCCAGCGGCCTTCGACCTCGTCGAGTTCGGGCCGGGGCGTGGCACGCTGATGGCCGATGCCTTGCGGGCCGCTTCGCGCGTGCCAGGCTTCAAGGATGCAGCGCAGATCGGCTTGTGGGAGATCAATCCGCACCTGCGCGCACTGCAGGCGCAGGCACTTGAGCCATCAGGCAAGTCCATAAGCTGGGCTGACAGACCTGCTGATCTGTTCTCGGGCGGGCCGGTGTTGCTGGTTGCCAATGAGTTCCTCGATTGTGTGCCGATCCGCCAGCTTGTCCATGTGGATGGTCGCCTGTGTCAGCGGCTGGTGGGCGTGAATGGTGAGGGGCGCCTCGATTTCACCCTGGGACCGCCCCTGTCACAGGCGCCTCCCTCGCCGGAAGGAACTGTATTCGAGCGGATGGAGAACCTGCACCACTTCATTGGCGATCTCTGCACGATGGCGACAGCGGTGCCAGTCCGGGCGCTTTTCATCGACTATGGCAGCAGCGACCAGTTCGGCGACAGCCTCCAGGCTGTCTGGCGCCATACCCGGATCCATCCGCTGGATCGTGTGGGACAGGCCGACCTGACAGCCCATGTGGACTTCGGCCATGTTCGCCGTTTCATCGAACGCAGCACTCTTGGCGCAGGCGGAGCGCGCGTGACAGGACCCGTGACGCAAGGCGATTTTCTGCGAGCGCTGGGGATCGAAATGCGAGCCCAGGCACTGGCAACAGCCAATCGGCAGCGCGCGCCTGAAATCATGGCAGCCCTGGAGCGCCTGACCGGCGGGACCGCGATGGGCAGCCTGTTTCAGGTGATATGCCTTGCATCGGGCCCGGATGGAGCAGCGATCGCGGGCTTTCCGGCTTTGCCTGCAGGAGCAGTTGGCATTTCCGGCTGAAAAACGGCAAGAGCCGGTCATGTCTTACGATACATCCATCCAGCCCGCCGTCCGGTCAGAGCGTCTGTCACTGATCACTGCGATTGCCCATGGCTTCTTTGGCCGCAAGGGCGGTGTCTCCACCGGCATTTACGCCAGCCTGAACGCAGGACCTGGCTCGGATGACGACCCGGCGGCCGTGACGGAAAACCGTGCACGGATTGCGGCCGCCATGGGTGTGACGCCAGACCGGCTGGTGAGCGCCCACCAGATCCATTCCAGCCTGGTGGAGACTGTTTCGGGTCCGCTGAAAGGGGAGCGTCCCAAGGTTGATGCACTGGTCAGCCGTTGTCCCAACATCGCGATCACCATCCTGACCGCCGACTGCATCCCTGTGCTGTTTGCCGACCCGACCGCGCGGGTGATCGGTGCGGCCCATGCCGGGTGGAAGGGGGCGATCGGCGGC
>JALOSP010000208.1 GCA_025458365.1 Hyphomonadaceae bacterium | reverse complement strand
GGCCTGCCAGCGGGCGTGCTGAATGTGGTGTTTGGCGCGCGTGACACGGGTGCGGCTTTGCTGGGCGCCGACGGGATCGATGGGGTGCTGTTCACCGGCTCGGCCCAGACCGGGACCTTGATCCACAAGATGTTTGGCGGGCGCCCTGAAGTGGTGCTGGCGCTGGAAATGGGGGGCAACAACCCGCTGATTGTCTGGCCGCCTGCCGATGTGGCTGCGGCTGCAGATCTGATCATCCATTCGGCCTTCATCACCTCGGGTCAGCGCTGTTCCTGTGCGCGGCGAATCATCCTGCCTGTTGGGGCTTGGGGCGATCAAGTGCTGGACCTCGTGCGCGACAAGGTCGCTCGCATGGTGATCGGCCCATGGAACGCTGCGCCGGAACCCTTCATCGGCCCGGTCATCAATGCCGCACAGGCGGGGCGCGCCAGCGCGACCCAGGCGGACTGGATCGCCCAGGGTGGGGTTCCCGTGTTCGAGGCCGTCATCGGGGTAGAAGGCCCGGCCTTCGTGCGGCCCGGCCTGATCGACATGAGCGCTGTGACCGATGTGGTCGATGACGAGTTGTTTGCCCCGATTGCCCAAGTCTACCGCGTGGCGACCTTTGAGGAGGCCATTGCACGGGCCAATGCGACAAAGTTCGGGCTGTCGTCAGGTCTGGTCAGTGATGATCCAGTGTTGTGGCAGCAGGCAGCTGCACTGTTGCGGGCCGGGCTGGTCAACCGCAACCGGCCAACCACCGGCGCGGCATCCTCGCTGCCATTCGGTGGGCCCGGTCTGTCCGGCAATGGCAGGCCGAGCGCGGCCTATGCTGCCGACTACGCCGCCTGGCCTGTGGCGCGACAGGAAGCCGAAGCCGCCTGCCCGATTTCCGCCCCAGGCCTGTCGTAAGCGCCGATCGGGGACATGTTAGAGGGAAAGCTGACATCCATGGGTTTGAAAACATCTGCGCGCGGCAAGGCCCGGCTTGCGGTCAGTCTTGCGGTCGCATCCGTCAGTGCCATGACATTCGCATTGGAAGCCAATCCTGCCGCAGCGCAGGTGGCTGAAGTCTCGGCGCCGCCGGTTCCTGCAGCGACGCTTCCCACTGGGGAACCGGTCGCCATCGGGGAGATCGACAAGCCAGCCATGATTGCTGGCTTGCAGCGGCGCCTGCTGGCCGCACCCGACGTTCGGGCCGCACGATTCGATCCGGCTGACCCGGATGTTCTGAAAATCATCTCCTATCGCGAATTCCAGCTCTATCTGCCCCGTGTCGAGGAGCGGATTGTCCAGAGCGAGTTGCCGTTCGAGGCTGCTCTTGATCTGGTGGTCCAGCAGACTGTGGACAGCATGGCCAGCCATAACCCGTTCTCGATCCCTGCTTTGCGCGTGGTTGTCCGGCCGACGGCAGCTGTTGACGAGTTCGAGCAGCAGACCGGGGTTGATGGCGTGCCGAACCGGGTCGTTCGGCGCGCATTCGCGCCGGGACTGGAAGAGGTTCTGGTTGCTGATGCCCGCACCAGCATCGCTTTCGTGCCGGTGGCGCAACTCGGGCACATGCGTGTCGGCGAGACCGATGCATTTACGTGGGGACGGATCCACACCGAGACACTGGCGCGCACCGTCCGGTTTGAAGACGAAGACGGGATCAGGATTGCGACCCTGGACGGCAATTTCGAAACCAGTCTGCTTGTGTTGGACCGGCTCTGGACCCAATTGGCTGACGACATGGGCGGTGCCATTGCCGTGGCTGTTCCAACCCGGTCCCGCTTGCTGGTGGCCCGCACTAGCGATGGACGCGCCATGGCCCGATTGCGTGAAATCGCGCGCGCTGAAGGTCGCGGCGAGTTGGGCCTGTCAGACCGGGTCTATCTGCGACAGGGCCGCCAATGGGTGCCGCAATGAGCGCGATCGCGATCGGCGTCACGCTGCCCGGCTGAGGCCGACAGTGTCGGTCATCACCGCGTCAACGAGGACAGCACCATCCAGATTGGCGCCAGTGAGCACCGCTGCAAACAGATTGGCCCCGGTCAGGTCCACGCCACGCAAGTCCGCGTCGCGGAGGGATGCGGCGGTCAGGTCCGCCCCGCGCAGGTCGGACCCGATCTTGCGCCCGTCTGGCAAAACCAGTGGTCGCAGATCGGCACCGTTGAGACGGGCCATCTGCAATCTGGCGCCCCGCAGGCCACAGCCGCGCAAATCAGCCCGGTTCAGCGCAACCTGACGCATGTCTGCATCATGAAGTGCTGCGCCCTGCAGTTCGCAATCGGACAGATCAAGACCGAACAGCACGGCATGCCTCGCTCGCAACCCTGTCAGTGGCTTCCCCGTCAGATTGCGGGCACCGCGCAAGTCCAGTCCGTCAAAGGTCGCCGGGCTGCCGTCGCGTCCCATGGTCTGGCGCCACAGCACATGCTGGTCCAGCATCGTGGCGATCCGGGCGGTTTCGATGATGTCCATCGGTGGCGGCTGCAGCATCACGCCAGACATATCGGCACCGCGGCTGCGCATCATGTCGGTCTTGGCACCGACCATGATCGCGTTGCGGAGATCGGCGCCTTCAAGGTCGGCACCAGAGAGATCAGCCCCTGACAAGTCTGTGCCGACCAGCACGGCTTGTTTCAGATGCGCCCTGACCAGCCGCACATTGCGCATGGTCGAATAGGAGAAATCCGCAGCAATCGCCATCACCCCGCCCATCTTGGCCCCGTCGAGCCGGGCGCTACGGAACACTGCCTCACCAGCACTGGTAGGCAGGGGGGCATGGGTGATCCGGGTCAGGCCGCCATCGCCGGCATGCCGTGCCACAACGCCCTCGCGCAGGTCGGCTTCAGACAAGTCTGCACCCGTCAGGTCGGCACCGTGGACCAGCGCGCCGCGCATGTCGACCCGCCGCAGGCTCGCTTCACGGAAATTGACGCGCCGCAAATCGGCGCCAAAAAACGATGCGCTGGCCAGATTGGTGCGTTCGAAAACAGCCGAGTCCAGACGTGAACCGGTGAAGTCGGCGTCTTGCAGATCCTGACCGCTAAAGTCCTGCGCAGTCAGATCGCAATAGTCGAACACGGCGCGACGCCCGCCCGCCCGGCCGTCACGATAGGCCTGATGCTGGGCAAGGATACGCCCGATGCTCTCTTGCGGAAGTCGTTTGAGACGGGCTTGGACCATTCACTGTTCATGCCATGACATGGTGTGAATCTGGTTAATGGCAGGGGTTGTTCTGGTTCACAGCAACGCCAACCCGTCACTCTGGAGCGGTGTCCGATCTGATTGCATCAGATCGCCGCTCTCAATCCTTGAGCTGTCGCTCTGTCTGATCGATCAAATGATTCCATTTGATCGGACAACGCTCTAGGTCAGCCTGTCGGACCGGGGGAGTGTCACGTGGCAAGCAGGCGACCCATCAATGCAAACAGCTTGATGGCATTGGGGTCGCCTTCCGGCTTCCATTCGGGGTGCCATTGCACCGCAAGGGCGGTGGCAGTTTCGGTCTGGACCGAAAAGGCCTCGACCACCCCGTCAGGTGCGCGCGCCTCCACGATGACGCCCGGCGCCAACTGGTCAACACCCTGATAGTGAACCGAATTCACGCTGATCTCGGCTTCACCCAGCGCGCTTGCAAGCAGGCCGCCGGGCGCGATTGCAACCGGGTGCCGGTGGGCAAACATGCCTGGCAGGTCGGCCACCGTGTCCGGCGCATGATGTTCCAGCACCCGGCCTGGCGTGCTCACGTCGCCGCGCAGGGTGCCACCGAAATAGACATTCATTTCCTGAAACCCGCGACAGATGCCAAACACCGGCTTGCCCTGTGAGAGGCTGGCGCCAATCAGCGCCTGGCTCATGGCATCGCGGTCCGGGTCGAACGGGCCGTCTCCCGGTGCGTCGCTGCCATAGCGCGCCGGTTCCATGTTGGAAGGCGAACCGGTCAACAGCAAGCCATCCAGCCGCGCCATCACCGCGTCTGCATCAACCAGATCGGGCAGGGACGGAATCAAAACCGGGATTGCACCCACGTTGTCCGCCACGCCATGGATGTAACGCTCCATCACGGCCTGGGCCGGGTCCGGCCCGCCGCCAATGGTCAACACGCGGCGGCAGCAAATGAAGCCGAGGATCGGGCGGGTCATGGGTAAGGTTAGACCTCAGCGGAACCAGTTATGCTGCGCACGATCTCGAGCCGTCATCGCCTTTCGGGCTTCTGGTCCAGTTTCTG
>JALOSP010000207.1 GCA_025458365.1 Hyphomonadaceae bacterium | reverse complement strand
CAGCCAGGCCTCCAGCTCCAGCGACCCGGTCACCGCCACTGCTCCCACCAGCACGCCCCAGTTGAAGGTCAGCCCAAGCCAGGCCTGCGGCCACCAGGTGATGCGCTTCATGAACGGATAGGCCGCCACCAGCGGGATCGACAGGAGCGCCACAATCTGGGCCGGGAGCGGCAGACACACCAGCACCAGCAGCCCGACAGCACATTGAATGGCCAGCCACATCGCAGCCTGCCTCACCGTCACCAGCCCCGCCGGGATCGGGCGCAGCGCGGTTCGCGCCACTTGTGCATCGATCTTGCGGTCGATGATGTCATTGAGCGTGCAGCCCGCCCCGCGCATGGCGACAGCCCCCACGAGCCAAAGCAGCACCAGCACGCCATCGATCAGCCCGAAGCCTTCACCGATCCGCCCGATGGCCTGCCCGATCAGGCACGGCAGGAACAAGAGCCAGATGCCCACCGGCCGGTCCCACCGGGCAAGGCTGGCATAAGGTCGCGCTGCAGCAGGCAGCCGGTCCAGCAGGGGCGAAGCAATTGCGTCAGCAGGCGCGGTCATGGCGCCTATCTAGCCGCAGACGACGGTCGGCACCATGGCCCGCTGCATGGAGGTTCATGGTCAAATGGCATGCCCTGCCCTGTCAGCCGAAAGGCCCGTCGCCTCAGGAGACGCCCTGGCTTGACCGCGTCATCCGCACGATCATCTCGATGCGGCCTTCGGCCTCCCGCGCGGCGAGTTCGGCACCCGCCGCACTGACCAGACTGAACAGGTAATAGGCCCCGATCCAGGTGGAGGGTGGCCGGTCTGGCGTGCTCTCACCGCGCAGGGCGGCCCGGATTTCGTCGCGGATCATCACGCGGGCGCCTTCGGCAGCCACCGACCATTCGAGCTGTCCTGGACTGGTTGTTGCAGACACTGTCACCGTGCCACCGCGCGGCAGAAAGCCAGAGACCAGCATCACCATCGACAGGAGCACACGCGCTTCGCGCGGGGCACATTCGAACCCGTCCAGATTCCAGACCATCTCGGGCGAACGATTACGGTCAGACACAAAATGGCGGCACAATTCCTCGGCCAGCCGCATATCATAGACGCCATCGCCCAACGTCGGATTGCCATAAGCCTGACGCAGCATCTGAACGAGGTAGTGGGCGGAGTTCACCGAACTGGCCAGAAACTCCTGCGCCTGGCTCTTGGGCAGCTTGGCCATCTCCTCCTGAACCATGGACAGGGCATTGGAGATGCCGGTGATGGGCGAGGCCAGCTCATGGCAGATGTGCGAGGCCATCAAGGGCAGAAGGGCGTCTTTGTCGATACTCATGACTGAGTCTTTCGCGCGATTCGCGGGTCGGGCGTGTGGGGGTGTGGCAGTCGCGACGTGGCAGGGGCGCGCATTACCATTCCATTAACCAAACCACGCCACCCAAGGGGTACATTATAGTCCATTCTGGCGCGTGGAGCGTTCACCGGTCATGGCTGCTGCCACCTATCTGTCCCAATCTCCGCTACAAGTCGGGCTGAAACATGCCTTGATCGGGGCTGTGGCGCTGATGGCGACGGGCGCGCTGGCGGCGGGCGGAATTGCGGTGCTGGGCGATCCGGCAGACGCAGGGCCGAGCGTGACAGTGGCGGTGCCTGCCCTGCCCCCGCCGCGGGCGGCCAACGAGCGCCCGCAACCGAGTGCCGACGTGGTCAATTCGGCAAAGCCAGAGGGCCTCGCCCGGTTCTTCATGTGGCGCACGCCCGATGGCGGGCTGACCCCGTGGCGGCCGGGCACACCGACGCCGGGCGCACCCGACATCGCCAAGGTCGATGAGGCCGCCCGCGCAGCACTGATTGCGCCAGCCACCGCCGCAACCCCGACGGTCACCACCCCGGCAGAGGCCGCAGCCGCCGATCCGGTGCCACCGACCGAGGGCGGCACAGCCCGCATCATGGCGCCTGCCTTTGGTACCACGCAGGTCGAGAACGGTGTGCGGGTCAGTCGTGGGGGCGTGGGCGGTGGCCAGACCGGTGCGCTGGTGGCCGCCCCCTTGGCGGGTATTCACGAACAGGGACCCAACGGCCTGTTGCCGATGATCGGCAGCGACGGGCGCACCATCTATTCGGCCTACCGGCGTCCGTTCACCGATAGCGGCAGGCCCAAAGTGGCGATCGTTGTCGGCGGGCTTGGCCTCAATTCGCGGGTGACCCAAAGGGCGATCAGCGAACTCCCGCCTGAAGTGACGCTGTCATTTGTGCCCTATGCGGCCAATTTGCAGGGCTGGATCAATCAGGCACGGGCAGCCGGCCATGAGGTGCTGATCGAATTGCCAATGGAGCCGATGGATTATCCAGACAATGATCCAGGTCCGCATACCCTGCTGGCCGCTGCCCCTGCAGACGAGAATATCCGGCGCCTCGAGTATCTGCTGTCGCGCGCCAGCGGCTATTTTGGTGTGACAAATTATCTGGGCGGCCGGTTTGCAGGGTCTGGCACAGCGACGGCAGCGGTCATGGTGGCGCTCAAGAACCGTGGTGTCGGTTTCGTCTCGGACGGGTCAAGCCCGGCCCTTGCCACAGCAGCCCGCAGCGGCGGCTTGCGCATGGTGACCGCTGATCGCGCTCTGGACCAGCGCCCTGCAGCCGCAGACGTCGACGCACAGCTGGGTGCACTGGAAGCCCAGGCCCGTCAGGGCGGCGCGGCCACCGGATTTGGCGTCGGCTATGCGGTGACCATCAGCCAGGTTGCGGCCTGGGCCAGAGGTCTGGAGTCACGCGGACTGACACTGGCGCCTGCCTCTGCCCTGATGCGTTGAGGTGGCAACCAGCCTGTCCTGCCAATGCGACTGCCCGGCTGCGCGAACCACCCTTGCCGCGCCTGCCCGTCAGGGTAATGTAAAAGCGTGACACAGGTCCTGGATTCCCCTTTCGGCTATCGCCCCAATGTCGGCATTGCCCTGTTCAACCGGCAGGGCCGGGTGTGGATCGGACAGCGCATCGGCTTTCGTGAGCGGTTTGGCTGGCAGACTCCCCAAGGCGGGATCGATCCGGGTGAAGATCTGGTGGCCGCAGCCTTGCGCGAACTGGAAGAAGAAACCGGCATACCGCAGCGGCTTGTCGATGTGATCGACCAGACTCATGACTGGCTGACCTATGACTTCCCGGCCGACTTGCAGCGGGGCCGGTTCAAGCGCAATCGCGGACAGGCCCAACTCTGGGTCGCGATGCGCTTTCTGGGCACCGACAGTGACATCCGGCTTGATGCCCACGCACCCGCCGAGTTCGAAGACTGGCGCTGGGAAGCGCTGGATGCGATCCCGGCCCTCGTCGTGCCCTTCAAACAGCATGTTTACAAAGCCATCGCCCACCGGTTTGCCCGCCATGCCGTGCCACAACCGGCCGGGACAACACCGGTAGCAGAATGAGTGGACCACCAAATGCCGCGCCACAGATCGCGCCTGAAGGCACAACACAGCCATCGCGCGGTACGATCCTGCTGATCCACGGGATCGGTTGCACCGGCAGCGTGTTCGACCGGATCAGGCCGGGGCTCGAAGCTGCTGGCTGGAGCACACAAGCCCCAACCCTGTTTCCCGAGTATCGCGTCAGCGACAATCCGCCTGGACATCTGTCGAGCCTGTCGCTGCACGACTATGTCACCGCTGCCGCGGGTTGGGCGCGCGCGATCATCAAGGAGACCGGTGCCCTGCCAGTCGTGATAGGCCATTCCATGGGCGGTCTGATCGCCCAGAAGCTCGCCGAACAGGGGCTGGTGCGGGCCGCGGTCCTGATCACCCCGGCCCAGCCTGTGGATTGTCAGGTCGTGAACTGGAAAGTCGCCTTCACCTTTGCCAACATCCTGGCGGTCGGCAAGGCCGAACGATCCTACAAGGTCTGGCGCACCGGATTTGCGTGGGGCGTGCTGAACCGGGTGCCGAAGGCGCGCCACGCGGAAATTCATGCCGGAGCGGTGTATGACAGCGGCCGGGTCTATCAGGACATTGGCAAGCCCGGGACCGATCCGCACCGGACCTGCACCGTCGATGAGACCGCAATAGCCTGCCCGATCCTCACACTTGGCGCCACCGATGACCGGGCGACCGTGATTGAGGCGGTGCGCAAGGTCGCTGCAAAATATGCAAGGATCGGTGGCGATTACCGCGAATATGCCAAGGCAGGCCACTGGATCGTCGATGAGCCGCGCAGGATATCCACC
>JALOSP010000206.1 GCA_025458365.1 Hyphomonadaceae bacterium | reverse complement strand
CTGTGCGGATGATGGCGCCTCGGCTGATCCTGGCCGGGCAGGGTGGCCTCGTCCAACTGCTGCACCGCCTTCTGCTGGAGATTGCCCTGGGCATGGTGCGGCCGGATGTGCTGGTGCGCGCGCCAGCCGATTGCGTCAGCGAGGATGAGGCGCTGCTGCTGGTGGCGTTGGCTGCGGCCCGGTCTGGCCAGGCGCAGCGCACACGGTTTGCACTGGCCACGCTGGTGCGCCCCCATCATCTGGCCGCAGTCACGCATGCCGCGATCCTGCTGGCGGCGGCCTGCCGTGGGCCCGCTGGAGTGATCGAGGCAGTCCCCCACGCACCGCAGCGGCGCGCGGCTTGAATCAGGTTTCAGTCAGACCGGCCGGGTGAGACTTCGATCCAGATCTCGTTGCGGCGGTTGAAAGGCAGGGTCCAGGGCGGATCGTAGAAGGCCGTGACCGGTTCGCCCGTGCCAGTCATGTTCCGGCCAGCCATGAAGGCGCGCAGTTCTCCTGTGTGGCGGGCGATGGCGCCATCGTTGGCCAGCCCTGAAAACCGCACCACGGCATAGCGCCGGGCCGGTTCTGCGATCAGCCGCACCGCCGGATTGTTGGGCCGGGGCAAAGTGTCCAGCGTTTCGCCAGCCGGCATGATGAAGCGTACCCGCGATTGTCCGGCGCCTGTGGTCTGTCCGGTCACCGGGGCAGTCATGGCGATCTCGCGGGCCACACGCTGACCGGTGACAGGTGCCGTCATGGCGATATCGCGCGGGCTGCCCGCATCCATCCGGTTGTTTCCAAAAATGTAGTCCGCCAGAGGCCGGAACCCGGCATTCATGCCACCGCCAAGCCCGGCAGGTACAATTACTTCCGCCACCACATGGGGCGCATAGTCACGGATTTCGAAGCTGCCCGCCTGCTCGACCAGGGCGAAAACCGGTTCGGCGGTTTCAGCGGCGGTCGATTGCGAGACGGCCACGGCGGCAGCTCCCAGGATGGCCACGACGGCCACGGCGATGTGGAAAGGTTTCATGCCAGTGATACGCATGTCATGCCACACCGGTTCAAATACGCCCCTGTCATCCCGGGCGAACGCAGTGAGACCCGGGACCTCCGGCAATACGGTCAACCTCCCGAGGCCCCGGATACGCTGCGCGTTCCGGGGCGACATTTATGTCATGAACCCTTCTTCACCCGCGCCTCGCGCAGCGTGATGTAGGCAGTCGAGGCCACCACAATCGCTGCCCCGGTCAGCGCCAGCCCATCCGGCACCGTGTTGAAGAACACCAATCCTGCCCCGATCGCCAGCGGCAGACGGACATAATCGACCAACCCGACCAGCGAGGCTTCTCCCACCGCCAGCGCCCGGACGTAACAGCCCTGCGCCACCACCCCGCCCACGCCCATGGCCAGCAACAGACCCAGTGTGGACAGGTCTGGAAGGGCGGGGTCGAGGAACAGGAAGGGCAATCCCGCCAGTGCGGTGAAAAGATTGGTCCAGAACACCAGCGAGATCGGGCTGTGATCGCGGGTCAGGTCCTTCACCGTGATGATGGCGCAGGCAAAACAGAAGGCAGAACCAAGCGCGGAGAAGGTCGCCCATTCCAGCGCAGCTCCCGGCTTCGCCATCAGCACGATCCCGATGAACCCGACCGCCACCGCTGTCCAGCGCCGCCAGGCCACAGTTTCCTTCAGCAGGATCACTGCCAGAATGGTGATGAACAGGGGCCGCGAAAACGACAGCGCCTGGGAATCGGCCAGTGGCAGCTCGATGAGCGCATGAAAGCCCAGGAAGAACCCCAAAGTGCTCCAGCTGGAGCGCAACAACATCGGCATCGGCCTTGCCACCCGCAGCCCGCCCTTGCCAGCCATCAGGGCAAACGGGATGCTGGCCGCCACGCCTGCCGCACAGCGCCAGAAGATCAGCGTGCCCAGCCCCACATCCGGCCCCAGCATCTTGACCAGCACCGACATGACGGCAAACCCGGCCGCAGAGCCCAGCATCCAGAGTGCCCCTGTCAGATTGTCCGGGGCAGGCGGTGTGGCGGCGGGTGGCGGAAGGTCGGACGGGGCTGGCACGCGGCCTTACAATCAGGAACCGGCGCTGCCTGCAATGGCGGCGGCCATCGCAGCCTGATCCAGACCCAGCGCCTCTGCGATGGGTTGCGGTGCTGTCGGGTCCCAGGCGTGGCGCGGGCCCACGGTGATGCCGCCATCGACCACAATATGCGTGCCGGTCACGAAGCTGCCCACATCCGACAGCAGCCAGACCACGGCTTCGGCGATATCCGCCGGCTCGCCCGCGCGGCCTGCAGGCTGGATGCTACCCCCTTGGGTGGCTAGCATTGCGGCAATCTGGTCTGCAACCTCACGCGGCATGCCCAGCGACGTCCCAAAGATCGCGGTGGCGATCAAACCGGGGCAGACGGCATTGACGCGGATTTTTCGTACTGCCAGTTCTGCGGCTGCGACCTTCGAGAACTGGATCACCCCTGCTTTGGCGGTGGAATAGGCCAGCGGCCCCCAACCGGCCTGCAAGCCTGCGATCGAGGCGGTGTTGACAATCGAGCCGCCACCGCGTGCGGCCATCAGTGGCACGGCATGCTTGGTGCCGAGGAATACCGACGTCACCAGCAGATCAAGCGCGGCCTTGAACGCACCCACATCCGTGGTCTCCACCGGCCCCATCACACCCCCGACGCCCGCATTGTTGAACAGCCCGTCCAGCCCGCCAAACCGCGCCTGTGCGGTGGCCATCAATGCAGCCACATCGGCCTCCACCGTCACATCGCAATGCTGGTAAGCGACCTTTCCCGGAAACCGGGCCTCAAGGGCCGCACCCTTGTCATCCTGCACATCGCCCGCCACCACGAATGCACCTTCAGCCACCGCCTTTTCCACGGTGCCCAGCCCGATCCCCGAGGCACCACCCGTGATGACGATGATCTTCTTGGCGAGGCGTGGGGTCATGGGGCGGTGTCCTGTTGGAGTCATTCGCGAACATGCGGCAACGCGCCGATCCGGACAAGCGGGACAAGCTTGAAACCTATGCGGCCAGTCTCGCCAGTCACTTGAAATATACTGAATTAGGGGTAATTAAAGCCTCAATCGGCTATACTATGGCCTAAGGAGTTATATATGGACCCCGTCCGCAATCCTTTCGCCCCAGGTGCTGGGTCGCAGCCCCCTGAACTCGCCGGTCGCCGGGAGCTGGTCGCAAGCGCACGGACCGCTTTGCAACGCGTCATCCTGGGTCGTCCGGCCCAGTCTCAAATGCTCTTGGGTTTGCGTGGGGTTGGCAAGACGGTTCTCTTGAACAAGATCGAACAGATGGCCGAAGACGCAGGCTATCTGACGTCCTTCATCGAAGCGCCCGAAGACCGCCGGTTGGTGGATCTTCTATACCCGAAGATCCACCAGGTCTTGCGCAAGCTATCCAAGATGGAAGCAGCGAGGGGTGCCGCACATGCAGCCATGCGTGCGCTAAGGAGCTTGGCAGGCGTGTTCAAGGTTTCTGTGGGAGAATTTGAACTGTCCGTCGATCCGGAACCGGGTGTTGCCGACAGCGGCAATCTTGAGTTCGACATTACCGAAGTCTTCCTGAAAGTAGGTGTTGCGGCGAAATCAGCAGGAAGGGGCTGGGCGCTCCTGGTTGATGAAGTCCAGTATCTAAAAGAGCCCGAGCTTGGAGCACTGATTGTTGCAATCCACAGGATCAATCAGAAGTCGCTGCCGGTTTTGATGTTTGGCGCAGGCCTTCCCGCGATTGCGGCTTTGTCAGGGGACGCAAAATCTTACGCCGAGAGGCTGTTCATATTTCCCCGCGTAGATGCACTTGCGCGGGCTGATGCAACCGATGCAATCAGGCAACCAATTGAGGATGAAGGCGAAACGATCAACGACGACGTGATCGAAGAAATTGTCAGGATGACACAGGGGTACCCGTACTTCCTTCAGGAATGGGGCTATCAAGTCTGGAATGTCTCACCGGGTTCTCCGATCGCAAAGGAGTGTATCGAAACTGCCGCGCAGCAAGCTCTAAAGCGTCTGGACGAGGGGTTTTTCAAAGTTCGGATTGACCGTTTGACGCCCAAGGAGAAGGAGTACGTTTTTGCAATGGCACGCCTTGGGGCTGGGCCGTATCGCTCGTCGGAAGTGGCCGAAATGCTGGGAGAGAAGCTGACGACACTCGGCCCGCGACGGGCACAGATTATCGCAAAAGGGATG
>JALOSP010000205.1 GCA_025458365.1 Hyphomonadaceae bacterium | reverse complement strand
CAAGCAGGGTGGTCCAATCGTTGATCCCCACCGAGGTGATCGTGCCGTCCGCCGCGAAATCCGGCTGGAAATAGATGAGCTGCCGGATCAGCAGTGCCGCTTCCAGCCCGCTGTTGGCCGCATCTTCCAGCAGCGCGCTCGCGGCGGTATCCAGCTCGCGATTGATCAGCACGGTGGGGGTGGGCAGCGGCCGGTCATCGGGCGGCAGGAATTCCCGCAGGCCCTGGCCCAGCTGGCCGCGCGACTGGACGGTGCCGGCCGCCTGCTCGATGGGATGGACCACGCGGGCGGTCAACTTGGCGGGTGATTCCTCGTTGATGCAGGCCACCGTATTGGTCGTGCCGAAATCCACCGCAACATCGCCGGTGGCGGGATTGCTGCCTTCGACGGGCCGGATGTCGAGCAGGGCCATGCCCACCGGCAGTGGCGGCTGGTCCGTGCCCAGGCTGACCGTGAAGAAAGCGGCTTCGAAGGGCAGCGTGCTCACCTGGATTTCAGACACGATGCTGCCCGTGTCCCGGGCGCGCAGCCGCCGGAATTCCGGCAGCATCAGCTGGCGATCGGCAAAGGTGGGGATCGGGTCCAGCTTGCCGGCAAATTGCCGCGGATCCAGCGGCTTGCTGGAGGCCCACACAGACGCCAGCGCCGCCCGATCAGCATGTTGCTGGACATGGCGCAGCTGGTGGGCCAGCAGCGCACCCGAAAGCGCAAAGCGGCCGCGCAGCCGGTCATTCACCGTGCGGGCATATTCGAACCGGGCGGCATAATGATGCCAGCGCGGGCTGCGGAAATCCGGCCAGACGGCAAATTCGCCCGGCAGCCAATCGATCTTGTCGAGCAGCTGCTTGTCGCCTTCATAGGTGCGCGCCAAGGCATGGCTGCGACCGTCCAGCTTGATCCGGAGTGTCAGCCGGCCATTGCGTCCAAATTCAACGCGTTCGGCGATTTCCTGCGGGGTCAGCACCAGCAGCACCAGCGGGGACAGCGGCAGCATGCGATCACTCAGGCCATCCGGGTGGAGGCTCATCCGCCCCGGCCGGTCCTCGTCATTCAGGCGGACCATCGCTTCGGTGAAGAAATCATCCGGCGTGACCAGCAGATAGCCGGCCTTGCCAATCTCTTCGGCCAGCGCCTTGCGTTCGGCGGGCCGCATGTCCAGCACTTGCTGAAGGGTCTTGTTGGACCAGAAGCGGATCGAGGTGGCTGGCCGTGTGTCGCTGGCCAGATCCCTGTCGAGCAGCACCAGGCCGGCAAAGGGCGGATCGGCAAGGTCTTGGCGAAGCGGGATGATGCATTGCGACTTGCCGGGCCCGGTCGCCTTTTCGCGGACCGGAATGGTAACAAGCCGATAGGGCGCAGGCAGACTGGTATCCGGCACATCACCCGGCTCGAAGGCGGCGTCCGCTGCGTCAATATCGGCAAAGCCAGGCTGCTGCCGCACCGCCGCCTCGAATTCCGCGATCCGTTCCTGCAGGCGGGTCAACGTCCGAGAGCCGCCCTCTTGGCACAGCGTCCCGATTTGCGTGTTGAGAGAACGCAAATAGAAAACCAGCGCATGTAATTCTGATGGTGAAAGGCTATCCGGAGCGGCGGCCGTCAGGGGATCTATGAGGCCCTGCTTCATCCAGCCCGAATTGCCCACCCATCTGTCGGCATTGCGTCCAGGCGCAATCAGGCAAGCTGGGTTGAGCAGTGCCAGCGGTGGCCCATCATCCTCGCCATCTGCCGGGGTCTCGAGCAATTTCAGGCGTACCACCACCGTATTGTCCCAGCCCTGAGACTGGCCATCCTTGTCGGGCTTGAACGGCAGGCTGATCTTTGGCAGCAGTTTCAGCATCACGTCAGCAAAGCGCGTGCTGCCCGGCTTCAACGGCGCCGGCTCGAACGTCAGGCGGTAATTGCCTTCCCGCAACGCCGCAAAGGCCAATATGGTGATCAGCCCACGCCACTGCCCAATCACTGCCGAATCGTTGTTGACCGGATCGAGCAGCACTTCCGCGAAACTGCGCACCTGTGCCCAGGGATCGGGCGTGGAGCGCACCAAGTCGGGCTTGGCATCCTTCCCACTGTCGACAGCAACGCTCAGCTCGCCAAGGCTGCTTTGCGCCAAGATCCATTTTCCAGGCTCGGTCGCTACCTTGAAATTGTGGCCGTTGGATTGCAACGGCGACAGCATCAGGACATTGTTATCACTGGACATTGCTTGTTTCCGCAGTGTGATGGAGGCGCGCGGCGCGATAAGTGGCGGCGATCAGCCGTCCAAGGGCGCTGCTCTCGCCGTGCCTCGTATCAGCCAGCAGCGCCGCGTAGACCGCTGCGCCGCCGGCCGGTGGCAGTGTTGACGTTGGTGCCACCAGCGTCTTCAAATCCTCTCTCTGGTCGGAATCGCTGCGGACGTCTTGCAGCTTCACGGCATTCTGGGGGCGTTTCGGATCTATTTGGGCTACAACGGGACCCATGTTCCAGAGATTGAGGTTGTCGACCTTGGAATATAGTCGCAGATTTGCGGCCCAATTCAGCAGATCTCCGGAAAAATCGCGGATATTTTGCGTCAGCGCCTGTGCAGCTGAGTCCCATGCGGTATTTTTCACATGGTTGCGGATGATATCGGCCTCGAATTCCGGGGGCCGTTTCAGGGCCCGGTCCACTAAGTTTGTCTTGGGGCCTTCCTTCAGGTCGGGATCGATGCGGTAACGCCAAACATAGGCAAAGCGTAGGGCCTGCGCGATACGGTCAATCACCGGTTGCCGCTTGTTGGGGTCGATAGGCAGATCGGTCCAACCAAAGGCCTTCTGCTCGCGCCGCGCCGCCATCATCGGCTGCGGCTTGGGCACAATCTGCGGCGCCATGAAGAAATCCTGCACCGCGAATGCCGCCAGCAGTTCCGGCAGCATTGCTGGGTTGCGTTGGGCCAGGCGACCGGGCTCATGGTAATTGAGCGGGATCATCTCGTCCCAACCGGCAATGTAAAGGTGATCGAATACATCCTCTTGCTCGAGAAGACGGTCGTAATACTCGAGGGCAACACGGGCCTGAGGCAGAAGCTGCGAGGTCGTGATTACATTGGCCTTTTGCTCTGGGTCATCAAAGGTGAAATAGGGCAGCATCAACACGCCGCCGATATGCACCTTGTCCCCGCGAATGTCGTTGGGATTGTCCTCCTGGCGCATATTGTGGAGCGAACGTGCGATGGTGGGAAAGCCGGCCGCGCCGGTGCCTCCGAACAATGAACCGACGAGCATGATCCGCACCCCGCCACCGCCTTCGGCGCTACCGTTGCGCATGTGCTCGGTCATGGTCTTCAGGAATTCAGGCGAGTCATGGTGCAGCGCCGAAAGCAGCGCTGCCGAGCCGACATGGGCCCGCCCGCGGTAGCCCTCGGCAAGATTGAGGTCCTGCTCTTTTTCATGGTCGTCCGCGTCGGCGGGCCGAAACAGCACGTCGAAAAGCGATTGCTGCGCTGGCGTTGCGTTGCTGCGCTCCAATATCGTGCGCAGATCGGGGAGATCTTCAGGCGCTGGCCGCCAATGCGCCCGACGCCCGTCATCCAGCAGCTGGCGCAGCGGGATAGAGAACAGGGCTGTGCGCTCTGCTTCGTTTTGGTGCTTCCAGTCTAGCCGGTTCTGGCCATTGGACAGTTCGTCCTGGATTTGGCAGATCAGCTTTATAAGGGCTTCGGTGCGTTGCACATTGCCGTTGCTGTTGTCCTGATCGATCAGGCAGACACGCACCTCTTCTTTCGGTCCAATGCCCGCGGCGAGAAGATAAAGCGCCGATTCCACGATCTTGGCGCCGGTGCCGCCGATCCCGATCAATATGTTCATGGTCATGCTGCCTGCCCCTTGATCAGCGGCCGAAGCCGGGCACGGCTTTCTTGACCGTGCGCGGTGCGCCAAGCCCCGTGCCCAGCCAATAGCCCACCAGGGCAAGACCGGCAGCCGCTGCCGTGCCGGTGACGCTGATGCCGCTGGCCAGCTGCTCGGCAATCGGTGCATTGATCAGCAGCGCCCAGCCCGCCGCTGCCGCCAGCACCACGGTGCCGATTAGCAGACCGGCCCAGGGCTGGCGCTTGGCGCGAGCGGTAGCATCGCTGACCGGCGGGTTCATGTCCACCAGGATCAGCCAGATGGCGGCCATCACGAAGGCAATGCCCATGGCCGCCGCGCCCACGGTGATCAACTGGCCAGACAGATCGTCCACGCGGATCTGCAGCCC
>JALOSP010000204.1 GCA_025458365.1 Hyphomonadaceae bacterium | reverse complement strand
ATGCCTTTTTTCACAGCATCAAATGCCACCGATGATGGGTCGGTATTCATTCCGTGGTCAACAACTGTTACACCCACACGCTCGCCCCAAAGTTTGAGTTGGTCAACGGCTGCTGCCCTAAAAGTATCGGCCGCACCTAATACCACCTTTTTGCCTCTTTTGTTAAACTGATGTGCCAATTTTCCGATGGTCGTGGTTTTTCCTACACCATTTACGCCCACAACCATCAGCACGTAAGGTTTCGGCAGATGCTCGGTTTCATAGCTGTCTTTTACGTCTTGTGAATTGTTTTCGGCCAAAAGGGCGGCCACTTCTTCACGCAAAATACGGTCTAACTCTTCAACACTTGTATATTTATCTCGCTCTACACGGGCTTCAATTCGGCGAATGATTTTTACGGTTGTTTCGACACCCACATCGGCTTGGATGACCCGCGCATCATTGACACGCACACCACTGCGGCCATCGACACGCACTGTGGGCCCGGCCACCGTGGCCGGCATCGAACGGCGGCCTGCCAGCTGGTCTGAGGTGATCCGGCCAGACACCACATGATAGGTCAGGATGCGTTGCAGCGTGGCGCGGTTCTCGGGGCGCAACAGGTTTTCCACAGTTCCACCAGGCAGGGCAGCGAATGCCGCATCCGTCGGAGCAAAAACCGTGAACGGCCCCTGACCCATCAAGGTCGGTGCCAGACCGGCCGCCTGCACTGCAGCGACGAGCGTCTGGAACTGACCTGCGCCGACTGCCACATCGACAAGAGTGTTGCTGGTGGCCGGTTGCTGATAGCCGACGGTGCGGGCTTGCGCGCCGTGGGTGTTGCACGAGGCAAGTGCTGGCGAGGCGGCCAGGCCAAGCGTAGCGGCAAGCGTGATGGCGGTGGTGAGGATAGTCTTCGTCATTATGTCTGGTCCCTCTGGACGTTCTGTGCGGGACGATACCCGTGCCAGACAAACGCGCCGATTGACGGACCGGATCAGCACTCTGTCGCGCCTGTGAAGCATCTGTCTGCTTGGTCACAATCTCGCCAGCATCCGGTCAGATTGGCGCCATGCCGGACCTGCATTGACCACTCAAAGGTGGTGTTTGGCAGTTCCGGTTCGATCTCAAGAAGCCATGGCAACCCGGCGGTTGACGTTGTGGTCGCGCGTGGCTGCAGCAGTGCTCGTGCTGCTGGCGCTGGGACTGATCGCCAGCCAAGGATCATCCGGACAGGCAGGCAAAGAGGTGCCACCGATCCGGATGGTGGTTGAAACAACGCTCCTGCCACCACCGCCGCCGCCAGCACCCATCCTGCAAATCCCGGTCTTGAAGTCGCCTCAGCCCAAGACCGACAGTCCAGACCGCACCACATTGCTACCCGAGAGGCGCGACGCACGACCTGATCCTGGTAGCCGCCAACCAACTGCCCAAAACAACCTGCCCGCCGCATCTGAGCCAGCACCGACGGCTGGCACACAGGCTGGTCTGCCACCGCGACCAGCCGGGATGGAGCCGTCTGGACCTTCAACCACGGGCACCACGCGCGACGGTCCGCCCGACGGCGCTGGCGGTGCCGGTCTCAGTGCTGGCACCCGCAACACGTTGCGGGCGCTGGAATGCCAGCGACTGGCGCCCGAGGATCGTCCGCCAGACTGCCCAGCCCAAGGTGCCCGCCTGCAAGCCGACGCCGCGGCCGCTGCCGGACCGCAATACCGACCTGAAAACGCGCAGGGCTTCAGTCGTGGAGAAGGTGATGCCCGGTTTGCGGCAGGCTTGCGTGATCCCTGCCAGACCGAAAGCGGGGCGCGAGCGCAAAACTGTATCCCGATTGGGCCTGCTCCATCACGCGTCCGCTCGCCGGAAGAGATCTGCCGGGCGCAGGGCCTGAGCAATTGCGTTCCCCTGCCCAAGCCCGTCACGCCGTGAGGCTTGCCTATTTGAACGGTGCGAACGGATCCTTGGCATCACCCATTTCAAACCCCAGGAGATCGAAGGCTTCACGCATATGCGGTGGCAGGTCGGCGATCAGGGTGAGCATGCCGCCCTTGGGATGGGGGATGCGCAGGGCACGCGCATGCAGATGCAATTGCTCGGCCAGTCCACCGATCTGGGGCCGCCCGCAGGTGTACTTCCCGTCACCGGCAATTGCACATCCAGCTTCAGCCATATGGAAGCGCAGCTGGTGGGTCCGCCCGGTGACTGGCTTCAACGCGACCCAGCTGGCCCGCGTGCCTGCATTGCTGAGCACTTCATAGTCGGTGATGGCGAACAGGGCTTCCTTGTCGCCATGGGCGGCGCGGTGCATCAGCTCGCGATCAGGATTGAGCGCCGAACCTGCCTTCTTCATCCAGCCCCGGATCTCGCCGCGCAACGGATGCGGCACCCCCAGACAGACAGCCCAATAGACCTTCTGCGTGGTACGCGCCCGGAAGGCCTTGCCGAGCGCCGTGGTCGCTGCCGGGTTGCGCCCGAAGACCAGAACGCCAGACGTATCGCGGTCGAGCCGGTGGATCAGCTTGGGCTTGCCGTGCTCCTCATCGGCAAATACCGCCATCAGGCCGTCGAGGTGCCGCTCGGTGCCGGTGCCGCCTTGCACGGCGATCCCCGGTGTCTTGTTGACGACGATCAGGTCTTCATCCTCATGCAGCACCATGGAGCGCAGCAAACGCTCATCCTCGGCGCTGACGGTGTGCGCGCCGCGCGCCGGGTTGGCGTCAGCTTCGGCAGCGATGGCCGGATGCACGGCGAGCGACATGCCAGGCTCCAGCCGGAAGCCGGATTGCTTGATCCGCTCGCCATCCACCTTGACCAGTCCGCGCCGCAGGAAGAGTTCGATCCGGCCTTGGGTCAAGCCGGGAAAGCGGCGGCGCAGGAACCGGTCAAGACGGGCTTCGCCGTCAGTGTCGCGCACGGGAATGGTAATCGGGGCAGTCATGGGATGGTGCGCTTACGCCAAACGCTGCCCGATGGCGAGACCGGCACCCACTGCGGCAACCGCCACGCACACCGAGACACCGACATAGGCCGCCGCAACCGGCCAGTGGCCAGCCTCCAGCAACCGCCAGACCTCCAGCGAAAACGCCGAAAACGTGGTGAACCCGCCGAGCACACCGGTGATCGCAAACAGGCGCACCGGATCGTCTGCGGTGTGACGGACGAGAACGGCCGCCAGGATGCCGATCAACACACCCCCGGCAAGATTGGCGGCCAGCGTGGCCACCGGCCACGACGATGCTATCTGTATGTGCCGTGGCGCAGCCCCAGCCCAAGCCGATCACACAGAGTGGCAAAGTCCTCCGGAACAGGTGCGCTCCACCGGGTGACCTGGTCCATCGCGTCCGGCAGGTCCAGCCACCAGGCATGCAGCATGATCCGGGTCACCCTGATGCCGCTCACCGCAAGCGGCCCGCCATAATGATGATCGCCCAACAAGGGATGCCCGGCATGGGCCAGATGGACCCGGATCTGGTGCATCCGCCCGGTCTTCGGGGTTGCCAGAACCAGACTGGCACCAGCCGAAGTGGCCAGAACCTGCAAGCCGGTGCTGGCTGAATGAGCGTCAGGATCATTGGGCCCGGCCACTTGCACCAGCGCGGCGCGGGCGGTTCTCATCGGCTTCAAGGGCACGTCGATCCGGTCGCGAAGCCCGGTGGCATCGCCATGCACCAGGGCCAGATAGGCTTTCATGACCCCATGCCCGGCAAACAAGGCCGACAGACGGGCCGCCTCGCGGGCCGTACGCGCCATGACCATCACGCCGGAGGTTTCCCGGTCAAGCCGGTGGACGAGGCGAACAGGCCTGTCACGGTCTCGCGCCTGCCCCTGCATCAGCGACACCACGTCCTCGTCGAGACCACGACCGGGCTGGCTGGCAAGTCCCGCCGGCTTGTTGATCACCAGAAGCCTCGGGTCGGCGTGCAAGGTCAGCGCCTTGGCCCGTTCACGCAGCTGCTGGAAGCCACCCGACTGAACGGCGGCAGCTGGGCGGCGCGGCCCGCCGCGATCACGCGGCATCGCGTGCCGACAACGAGTGGCGTGGCAGGGTTACAGTGACCATGGTCCCGACACCTTCTTCGGATGAGATGTCGATCGTGCCGCCATGCAGATGGGTGAAGGCCTTGCACAGCGCCAGCCCCAGGCCGGTGCCTTCATGGGCCCGTGAGTGGTCGTTCTCGATCTGCTCGAACGGGCGGCCCAATCTGGGCAAGGCGTCCGCCGAAATGCCAACCCCGGTATCGACCACCCGGAGGGTCACGTCCTTGACCGAGCCACGCGTCTGGATCAGCACACGCCCACCGCTCGGGGTGAATTTGATCGCATTGCCGACCAGATTGATCAGGATCTGTTTGACGGCTCTTGGGTCGATGGTGGCCTGTCCGATGTCTGACGGATCGACTTCCAGTTCCACGCCCTTCTCTGCGGCCCGTGCGCCCACCATGCGGACCACCTGTTCGATCAGTTCGTCGATATAGGTCGGCTTGGGATGGATTTCGAACTTGCCTGCCTCGACCTTGGCCATATCGAGGACATCGACGATCAGAGCCAGCAGATGCTCACCGCTTTCATGGATCGAGCGGGCATATTCGGTGTATTGCTCGGCACCCAGCGGGCCGTACATCTGCTTGCGCATCATGTCGGAGAACCCGAGGATCGCAGTCAGCGGAGTGCGCAATTCATGGCTCATATTGGCCAGGAAGTTGCTCTTGGCGGCACTGGCCTCTTCGGCTTTCAAGCGCGCCGCATTGTACATGGCCGCCAGTTCGGCAGCCTCACGCTGGGCCTTGTCCAATTCGCTGACGACGGACCGGGTTTGCCGCTCGGAGCGCAAGAGGCGCTCCTCGTCTGCTTTCTGGCGGGTGATGTCGATCGCAAATGAAATCAGACCGCCATCGCCGGTTGTCCGCTCCATCAGGCGAAGCGCGATCCCCGACTTCAGATCCACCAGTTCGGCCCCAGTATCACCATCCGGACGCATCCCGCCACCAACCACCTGGGCTGCGGCCAGCCTCGAGACCGACGCATAATCTGCCCCAGGCTGCACTGTATCATCAGGCAGTTTGAAGACCGAGCGGAACTCACGATTGGCGACCACCAGCTTGCGGTCCCGGTTCCAGATCGCACACGCTCCCGGCAAGGCTTCGACAACCGGGCCAAGCCCTTCGTTGCCGCGATCGGATGCTGTCGGGAGAACAACTGGGGTGACTGGGCCGACTGGGCTGTCAGCGGCCTGTGCGCCGGTCACTTCCATGGCGACGCCAATCGCCCGCACCACGCCGGGGGCCGCCCTGTCATGGGCCGCCCGGCCACGGATCTGCAAACGGCGGCCCGTGGTGTCGCCAGGGACCTTGATGGTGACATCGATAGCGCCGATCCGGACTGACGCCTGCAGAGCAGCACGAATCCGGGCGCGATCATCATCATCGAGCGAGGCAAGAACATCTTCAGCATCGAACCGCCCTGCCCCGGACAGACCAAGGGTGGTGGCCATCATCTGGGTCATGTAGACCCGGTCGGCGCTGAGATCCCAATCCCACACGCCGCACTGTGCACCATCCATTGCGATCCGCAACCGGCGCTCGGCCTCCCGGGTCATGGTCCGCAGCATTGCAAACCGCTCGGCCTGCCCGCGAACCAGGAAATACACCCCGCCAAATGCGAGGACCGGGCCAAGGAACAGCAGCAGGAAAAACATGACGTTGCGGGACCACATGGCGTCAAGTCCGGACCTGTCGCGCGCCACATAAACCGCCATCCCGTCCACAACCGGAGCGACACCGACGACCAGCGGCGCACCGTCGGCTTGCTGTGACAGCATTGCGCCCGGCTGGTCCGAACCCAGAGCCGTACTGCCAAGCGCTTCACCGGCGGTTGCAGCCTGAGGAAACCCGGCAGCCGGGATCGCGGCGATCACCGCACCACCATCGCCTGTCACGACAATCCTGCGCCCGGGCCCCGGCGGCGCCAGGCCGGACAGGGATACAAAGGCAACGACTGTTCCGCCGTCCGCACCACGCACTGCAATCGCAGGAACAAACTGCCGGCCGCCACGCGCGACGACACCGGTCCAACCGGTTGCATCGGCCATCTGGGCTGCCGCGCTCATTGGACCGGCGTCTGCCGGAGACACCAGTTCAGGCTGCAGGAGCACACCTTGAGGATCAAATACACCGACGGCGGTCACGCTTGCCAGTCCGCTGGCTTCGGCCGCCGCTGTCTGGGTTGAAACACGCGCACCCGACACGATCGTGGCGCGAGCCGTGGTCAGCACTTCGCGGGTCCGCGCAGCCGCAACCTGGGCCGAGCCTGCGGCTTCTGCAAGGATTGTCGCGCGGTGGCTGTCATGGTCAGACCTGACCTTCAAACCGATGGCCGCCAGAAACAGCAGGCACAGCACAAACGTGATGGCAACCGGCCACTGGCCCTCACTGCCCCCGTTTCTGATGCCCGCGTCAGCCATTGGCGATGTCAGATCCAAATATCGACGTGTGCGGATCGCTTACACGCCTGCCCCATCGGGCAGGCGTATCTGACTCGCAACGGTTTCGTCCAGCGCTGTTGATGTCGACGGTATCGGGTTGTGCACAGGCAAATCGTGCAATGACCACCATGCCGTGCGGCACCGATCTCAACCGAGACCGTCGCGCACCTTGGAGAGGATCTCGGACGTGTTTGGCGAAAGCTCGCGGCCCGAGGCCAGACCATCGAGCACACGGGTTGCCGCAGCCCGGTTGTCGGCATGGGCAAGGCCTGTTGATTCCATCAATTTGCACAGGGTGGCCGCAAGGGCGGGATTGCGCGCATCGACCTCGGCAATCAACCGGGCCAGCAGTGCATAGCCTTCACCATCCTCCCGATGGAAAGCAACCGGATTGCGCAAGGCAAAGGGTGCTGCCAGCGCGCGCACGCGATTGGGATTGGCGAGCGTGAACGCAGGATGCTGGCGCAGGGCCGCCATGGTGGCGAGTGGATCGCCCGATGGAGCTGCAGCACGGACCGCAAACCACTTGTCCATCACCAGCGGTGTGCCGCTCCAGCGCGCCTCGAACCGGGCCAGTGCTTCGTTGAACGTCTCGCCACCGCGGATCGACAGGGCCGAGAGGGCTGCCATCGTGTCGGTCATATTGGTCGCTTGCGCGAATGCCTGGACAGCCAGTTCCTGCCCATGGACGGCTTCGCCGCTGCACAGCAGGTCCAGCACAGCGGCATGCAGCGCCCTGCGCCCCGCTGACGCGGCATCGGGGCTGAATGTCCCGGTGCGGTCGTGCAGTCCAAGGACGGCTTGAAGCTGGGCGTCCAGAGCGCTGGAGAGATGAGACTTCAGCTTGGCCCGAGCCGCCGCAAGCACCGCAGGCTTGTGCCCCGGTTCCAGCTGCATCAGCTCGCCCACATCAGGCAGGGTCAACAGCAGGGCAGCATAGGCCGGGTCGGCAGCTGCACCGGCCAGCGCATG
>JALOSP010000203.1 GCA_025458365.1 Hyphomonadaceae bacterium | reverse complement strand
GCGGTGGTCTGCACCTCCACGCTGGACCTGGGGATCGACTGGGGCGCGGTGGACCTGGTGATCAACATGGGCGCGCCGAAGGGGGCAGCGCGGCTGATCCAGCGGATTGGCCGGTCGAACCACACGCTCGATGCGCCGTCTCACGCGATCCTTGTGCCCAACAACCGGTTCGAGATGCTCGAATGCGCGGTCGCTCAACAGGCGGTGGCAGACGGGGCCATGGATGCACCACCGGCCCGCCACGGTGCACTCGACATTCTGGCCCAGCACATGTTGGGCCGCGCGGTGGGTGCGCCGATCCACTCGGACAGGCTGTTTGCAGAGGTCACCTCGGCTTCGCCCTATGCGGCGCTGGACCGGGCGACATTTGATGATGTGCTGGGCTTCGTCACCGATGGGGGCTATGCTCTGGGGTCTTACGAGCGGTTCCGCCGTCTGGTGCCCGCCGATGATCACGGCAGCTTGCGTCCGCGCAACTCCGATGTGGAGCGCAGCTGGCGGATGAATGTCGGCGCCATCGTCGAAGAGCCGATGATGAAGGTGAAGGTCACCAGTCCGGGTCTGGCTCGGGCCGGGGCCAAGGCGGCACGGCCTGTTGGCGGCCGCGTGGTCGGCGAGCTGGAGGAATATTTCGTCAACCAGCTGGCGCAAGGTGACACCTTCCTGTTCTCCGGCGAGGTCTGGCGGTTCGAGGGCGTCAGCCAGACCGATTGTCTGGTGTCGCGTAGTGCCGATGCCACGCCCAAAGTGCCGAGCTGGAACGGCGGCAAGTTTCCCCTGTCCACCTTCCTCGCCAAGGGTGTGCGCGCGATGATCGCCGATGAGGCGGGGTGGGATTCGCTGCATCCCCAAGTCCATGAGTGGCTGGCGATCCAGAAGCGGAAATCGATGATCCCGCAGGGCGATGACCTTCTGGTCGAGACCTTTCCGCGCGGCAACCGGCACTATCTGGTAGCCTATCCCTTCGAGGGCAGGCTGGCCCACAACACGCTGTGCATGCTGCTGACCCGGCGGCTGGAACGGGCAGGGGTGAACCCGCTGGGCTATGCCAGCAACGACTATGCGCTGTCGATCTGGTCGGGGTCGGATATGGCGGGCCTCGATCTCGATGATCTGTTTGATGAGGACATGCTGGGTGATGATCTGGACGCCTGGCTCGCCGAAAGCGTCCTGATGAAGCGCACCTTCCGCAATTGCGCGCTGATCTCCGGCCTGATCGAGCAACGCGCTGTCGGTGGTGAGCGAACGGGCCGTCAGGTCGCGTTTTCCACCGACCTGATCTACGACGTGCTGCGAACCCACCAGCCAGACCATGTGCTGCTCCGCGCCGCCTGGGCCGATGCAGGCGAGGGCCTGCTCGACATCCACCGGCTGGGCGACCTGCTGGGCCGGGTGAAAGGCCACATCCGCCACCTTGACCTGCCCAGGATCAGCCCGTTTGCCGTGCCGCTGATGCTGGAAATCGGCAAGGTGCCGGTGCGCACCGATGCAGGCGTGGAAGCCATCCTGGCCGAAGCCGAGGCGGCGGGCATGATTGACGAGGCGATGGGGTGAGGTGGCGCTGCCAGCCATCCAGAATGGCTATCAGCCACCTTTCCGCCACAATTCGAGCGCGTTGCTGGGCACTTCTGGAAGTGTCCTCCGCATTGGCCGTCGCCTGATCTGGCGCTGGCGTCCGCGCGCGGGCGGTTCCCGGGGCGAAGTCTCCCGACCTCGCGAAACCTGAAAGCATACCCCATGGCCAAAGGCCAAATGCGCGGAAACCGCGAACTCAAGAAGCCCAAGAAGCCCAAGCCGCCGCCAGTGGCTGTTGTTTCGAGCTTTCTCGACAAAGCCTCCAGCGGGTCGCTCAAGCCCAAGAAATAGGGACAGTCCGCACCCAATCCCCACGCCCCGTTGATCCCAGCTTTGCCCAGGCCGCTCCCCAAGGACCCATTCCATGACTGACCAGACTTTTCCCCATCTCGTCGTGACGCCCGCTGCAGAGCCGGTGGCCGCGCCCACGCCACGCGCCGCCCTGCCAGTCTGGACCATGCCGGAATCGCGCCGGGCCTCGATCAGTGTCGTGGCAACCCGCAAGCCCGGCTGTGGCCGCGCCCGGCATCTGGCGCTGGTGCCGCCAGAGGCCGCGCCGGAGTAGGGGCGCACACGCCGGTTGGTCGCACCACGAATAATGCGCGTTCGCGCAACAGGGCCTTGCATCACAAGCCTGCGTGCATGCCTTGACCCCCATGGTTCAAGCGAGTAGAGCGCGCGGCCAGAGACCACGGGGCAATGCCTTCGGGTTTCACAATCCAGTCCCGACAATCGGGCAGATCACGCGGATGCCGCACCGGACCAAGGGGGACGGGGCTAGCGCTCGTTTTCTGTTCCGGCTGTGTCTGTTCGGCAGGTTCGCCGGTCAACCGGGATCACATCGTTCTGGGTCGCGGCCGCCCGTTTCACAAGGGCCGAAGGAGTACTCACAAGCATGCCAACCATCAACCAGCTGATCCGCAAGCCGCGCAAGCCGCTTCCGGCGCGCAACAAGGTGCCGGCCCTGAAAGGCTGCCCGCAGCGCCGCGGTGTCTGCACCCGCGTCTACACCACCACCCCGAAGAAGCCGAACTCGGCTCTGCGGAAGGTGGCCAAGGTCCGTCTGACCACCGGCGTCGAAGCCGTGTGCTACATCCCCGGCGAAGGCCACAATCTGCAGGAGCACTCGGTGGTCCTGATCCGTGGTGGCCGGGTGAAGGACTTGCCCGGTGTGCGTTACCACATTCTGCGCGGCGTGCTGGATACCCAGGGCGTGAAGGACCGGAAGCAACGCCGGTCGCACTATGGCGCCAAGCGTCCGAAGTAAGGAGAGACCGAGATGTCACGCCGTCACCGCGCAGAGAAGCGCGAAGTCCTCCCCGATCCGAAGTTCGGTGATCTCGATGTCACCAAGCTGATGAATTACGTCATGTATGAAGGCAAGAAGTCGGTGGCCGAAACCATCGTCTATGGCGCCTTCGACCTGGCCGAAACCCGCGCCAAGCGCGACAGCCTCGAAGTGTTCCACGACGCTCTCGACAACATCTCGCCGTCGGTGGAAGTCCGCTCGCGCCGGGTGGGTGGTGCCACCTACCAGGTGCCGGTCGAAGTCCGTCCCGAGCGTCGCAAGGCCCTGGCCCTGCGCTGGCTCGTCGCGGCCGCCCGCCGCCGTGGTGAAAACACCATGCGCGAGCGTCTGGCCGGTGAACTGGTGGATGCTGCCGTCAATCGTGGCAGCGCCGTCAAGAAGCGCGAAGACACCCACAAGATGGCAGAAGCCAACCGGGCCTTCTCGCACTATCGCTGGTAAAACTCCCAACACCCAGACCCTGAAAGGGCCTGTATCATGCCTCGCACGCACGCGATCGAAGACTACCGCAATTTCGGCATCATGGCCCACATCGATGCCGGCAAGACCACCACCACCGAGCGGATCCTGTATTACACGGGAAAGTCGCACAAGATCGGTGAAGTCCATGATGGCGCTGCCACCATGGACTGGATGGAGCAGGAGCAGGAACGCGGCATCACGATCACGTCGGCCGCCACCACCTGCATCTGGAACGACAAGCGGCTGAACATCATCGACACCCCGGGACACGTGGACTTCACCATCGAAGTCGAACGCTCGCTGCGGGTGCTGGATGGTGCGGTCTGCGTGCTCGACGGCAACCAGGGCGTGGAGCCGCAAACCGAGACCGTGTGGCGTCAGGCTGACAAGTATGACGTGCCGCGGATCGTGTTCGTCAACAAGATGGACAAGATCGGTGCCGACTTCTTCAAGTGCGTGGACGACATCGTCACCCGTGTGGGTGGCAAGCCGGTGTGCCTGCAGCTGCCGATCGGTGCGGAAAACAACTTCCAGGGCGTGATCGACCTGATCAACATGAAGGCCATCGTCTGGAACGGCGAAGCGCTGGGTGCGAGCTTTGACACCGTGGAGATCCCGGCCGACCTGCAAGCCCAGGCCGAAGAGTATCGGGGCAAGCTGATCGAAGCCGCCGTCGAACTCGATGACGAAGTGATGATGGCCTACCTCGAGGGCGAAGAGCCGGATGTGGACACACTGCACCGTCTGGTGCGGACGGCCGTGCAAAAGCGCGCTTTCCACCCGGTGCTGTGCGGTTCGGCGTTCAAGAACACGGGCGTCCAGCCCCTGCTCGACGCCGTCGTGGCCTATCTGCCGAGCCCGGTGGATCGCGG
>JALOSP010000202.1 GCA_025458365.1 Hyphomonadaceae bacterium | reverse complement strand
CTCTCCGACATCCACGAGCAGGCTCCGCTGGTGGTGCATCACGATGAACCGGGTCGGTTTTCCAGCCTGCTGTCGATCAGCGCCATCGACCGGTTGATTGCCGGGACGGACCTGAAAGAGGGCCAGATCGATCTGGCGGACGCGGCCCGAAACCTGACCCGCGAAGACTATCTTGACGGCAACCGCTATGCCGACCGGGGCAAGATCGTGCACCATTACCGTCAGGGCGCGACAATCATCCTGCAGCAATTGCACGCACTCGATCCGGTGCTGTCGCGGTTCTGCGCGGCGATGGAGCATGTGTTCTCCTGCCACGTTCAGACCAACATCTACCTCACTCCACCGTCCAACCAGGGCTTCCGCACCCATTACGACAACCACGACGTGATGGTGGTGCAGGTTGAGGGCGAGAAGCTCTGGCGATTCTACAACAGCTTTGCGATCCCCTATCGCGGTGAAGGATTCAATTCGAACCGGCATGAGATCGGCGAGGTTACTCATGAATTCCTGTTGAAAGCCGGGGATGTCGCCTATGTGCCGCGCGGCCTGATGCATGATGCCCGTACCAGCGGCACCGACCCAAGCCTGCACATCACAATGGGCATCATGTCCAAGACCTGGGCCGAACTGATGCTGGAAGCGGTGGGCGAGGTTGCCTTGCGCGAGCCGATGCTGCGCCGGTCCCTGCCGCCGGGGTTTGCCCGCGACGACTTTGACCGTGAAGCGGTGCGCGCGCTGTTCGCCGAGATGGCTGCCCGCGTCGGGGCCGGGCTGAAGCTGGACCCGGCCATGGATCTGTTTGCCGACACCTTCATCCGCACCCGAGGGGCAGATACACGCGGTGGGATCATGGACGCGGGCGTGGCGGTGACGGCATCGTCCCGCTTCGTCGTGCGCCCGTTTGCGCCCTGGCGGATCGAGACCGGCGGCGACAGCTTCAGTGTGGTGACGGCCGGCGGTGCGCGCAGCTTTGCCAGCGGCCTGCTGGCAGCCGCGCGGACAGCCTTGTCCGGCGAGGCCTTCGTGGTGGGCGAACTTGTGGGTGCACCACTGGACGACATGATCGGCCTGTGCGGCGAACTGCTGGCCTATGGCCTCCTCGAAACGGCTTGAAGGACGCCTGAGAATGACAGCTGGAACAACAAAACGGTCTTTCCTGAGTGCGATCCTGGGCAGCGCCACACTGGGTGGCAGTGCAGCAGTGCTGACGGGCTGCGTGACAGTCGCGACGGGTTATGAAACCGGGCTGAACGATTCAGATCCCACCGACGCGGCGGGTTATGGCCGAGGTGGCGGGGGACATCGGATCGCGATCCGACCGATGCTCCCGGCGCCGGGCGCGGAACCGGTGTCAGCGACAGCGATCCGACCGATGAAGAAGGGTTCGGCAGGGGCGCAGGCCAGAGCGATCAAGATCCCACCGACCCCGAAGGCCAAGGACGATCAAGCGCGGTAACGGATTCCGATCCCCACGACCTGCCCGGTCAGGGGCGTGGCACAGGCGTGACGGATAGGGACAGCCATGATGCGTCTGGCTATGGACGCGGTACGGGCATGACGGATGCTGACCGTTCCGACCGTTCTGGCTATGGCCGTGGCGCCAGCGGACTGACCGATCGCGATCCCGGCGATCAGCCCGGCAACGGGCGCGGCGGTGGGGGCTACAAGGCCAAGCCTTAACGCCTTCAACGCCGTGCAGGCTACCGGCTGGCTTCGATCAGAAACACATCGAATGTGCCCCACGGCTGACGGGCTTGTGCCAGTTCGCGGTATTCGGGGCTTGTCCAGAATGCGCGGGCAGCATCGCAAGATGGCCATCGCGACATCACGACGCTCTGAAAATCCAGTTCGCCCTCCAGGGTCTCCTGCGGTCGCCCGACCGCCAGGTAGCGGCCACCATAGCGTTCGTACAGGGGCGGCAGAGCCGCAACATAGCGCCCGAAGAAATTGGCCCGATCCGTGACGGTGCCTTGCACGACAAGGATGCATCCGGGCGACGCTGTCGGGATGGCCGGGTCGGCAGCGGCCACGGTGGCGACTTGTGGCAGCGGGGCTGCACTGCGGGCGTCGTGTGTGCCACCAATCACGATGCACCCGGACAGGCTGGCTGCGGCAAGGCAGACCAGGGCAGTGAGGGGCAGCTTGCGATCCGTATTCATGGTGCAGTCTCCGGATGATCAGCCAATGCTGGACCTGTCAGGCCCTGCCAGAAACCGCCCGATGACAGCCATGGCCAGGAACAGCGGCAACGGAAGAACAAGGATCAACGCGCCACTGATCAGGCCGTTGGCCGGCATGATGCTGTCCACCGTAACGCCATGGGCAGCCCGCCAGGCTTCGAACGCAGCCCAAGTCCAACCGGCCAGGGTCAGGGCCAGCGCAAGCGCCACGGCCCGGACAGCCCCGGTCTTGCGGACCAGCGGCTCGACCAGCAAGGAAAACAGCAAGAAGGGCGCCGCAGCCCAGGCTGCTGTCTGGGCAATCGAAGCCGCATCGATGGTCTGGTCGCCACGGTTCACGATGCCTGCCAGCACCGCACCTTGCATGGCCAGAAACTGGACTAGAACCGCATAGAGGCCGACTGCCACGCCAGCGGTCAGGCCGTAAGGCTTCCAGGCGAACTCGCTTGCGGTGCCCGATTGCGCTGATGGTTCTGTAGTGGGTTGCCGCCTCCCTGGGGCGGGTGAAGGTCCGGTGAGGTCTGGATCGGGCCGGGCTTGGTCGGTCATCTGTATTGTGATCCAAGACAACAGTGGCGGTTTGCTTCACCCTGCATCATGAGCAGGGTCTGGCTGCAACCGGTTTTGCCAGCGTGGGCAGCGCACTGTACACATCGCTTGCGGATTATGGAAACTGTTACCGGTTCACGGCAGACACGCCGACATGACAGGCATAGGGCCGAGACAGCTCTGGATCGAAGAAGGACTTCTCATGATCATCAGGCCGGCAATCATGTGTGGCGGATCAGGAACCCGGCTGTGGCCGCTGTCCCGCAAGGCAGCACCGAAGCAATTGCTGGCTCTTGTCGGTGACAGGACCATGCTGGCTGAAACCGCCTTGCGGGTGGACGGCCTGGATGGCGCGCGATCTCCGATGCTGCTGACCTCGGCGGCTTATGCCGGCGAGGCGCTGGCCCAGATTGCCGCTACTGGCATGAGCGACTGTCTGGCGATCGTGGAGCCTGACGGGCGCAATACGGCACCGGCTGCGGCCATGGCTGCCCTGCAAGCGGTGGAAGAGGACGGCGACGCGCTTGTCCTTCTCCTCGCATCGGATCATTTCGTGCGGGATTCCCAGGCGTTTCAGGCTGCTGTTGCCACCGGGGCAAGGCTGGCAGCGGAGGGCGCTTTGGTCACCTTCGGGATCCGGCCTGATCATCCAGAAACCGGCTATGGTTACATCCAGCGCGGCGCGGCACGCGGGGGAGGGTTTCAGGTGCAGGCTTTCAAGGAAAAGCCAGACTTCGAGACTGCTCAACATTATATCGCCAAGGGGACATATGACTGGAACGCCGGGATTTTCCTGTTCTCGGCCCGCGCCTTCCTGACCACCATGGAGCAGACGGCGCCTGTGATGCTGGCACAGGTCCGTGCCGCATGGGATGGCCGCACAGTGGACGGCGCGCTGATCGCGCCCGATCCGGTCGCTTGGGAGCGGATCGAGGGTGACTCGATTGACTATGCCGTGGCCGAACGGGCCTCCGATGTGGTCGTTGTTCCGGTCGAGATGGGATGGAGCGATGTCGGTTCATTTGCAGCACTGTGGGAAATCAGTGCCGGTGACACACGCGCCAACAGCGTGCGCGGCGATGCAACCGTGATCGATTGCAAGCGCACACTCGTCCGTGCCGACAGCCGCCATGTGGCCGTGATCGGGCTTGACGACGTGGTCGTGATCGAAACGGGCGATGCAGTCCTCGTGGTGCACCGCAGTCGGGTGCAGGACGTCAAGACCGTGGTCGCGGGACTTCAGGCCGCCGGGCGCACGGAGTTGCTGTGAACGTGCTGCGGCTGGGTGAGGATCTGGTCGCGCGCGCGCGGCGCTGGATGTTCGAGAGTGCACTGCCCTTCTGGGCGGTTGCCGCGTTTGACCCTGAAACCGGTGCCCCGCGCGAAAGCCTGACGCTCGATGCGCGGGCTGATGCCGGAGAAGGTATCCTGCGGGTCCGCACCTTGGCCCGGCAGATCTACGTCTTTGCTCATGCCGATTATCTGGGCTG
>JALOSP010000201.1 GCA_025458365.1 Hyphomonadaceae bacterium | reverse complement strand
GGCTGGTATCACCGACCCCGCGCTTGGGCTTGTTGACCACGCGTTCAAATGCCAGATCGTCATCGGGCGAGCGGATCAGGCGCAGATAGGCGTGGGCATCGCGGATTTCCTGCCGCTCGAAGAAGCGCGGCCCGCCAATGACCTTGTAAGGGATGCGCAGCCGGATGAAGCGATCCTCGAAGGCGCGCATCTGCCAGGCGGCACGGACGAGGATCGCGCTTTCGTCGTGACGCCGCTTCACCCCCGTGCGGGTGCCATTCACCCAGCTTTCGATGTCGTCGCTGATCAATTGGGCTTCGGCTTCACCATCCCAGACGCCGCGCACCAGGACCGGCGCCCCACCTTCGGCACTGGTCCACAAGGTCTTTCCCAAGCGGGCGGTGTTCTTCGCAATCAGGCCCGATGCAGCGCCCAGGATATGCGCCGTGGAGCGGTAATTGCACTCCAGCCGCACGACCGTGGCACCAGGAAAATCATGTTCAAAGCGCAGGATATTATCCACTTCCGCCCCGCGCCAGCCATAGATCGACTGGTCATCATCGCCGACCACGCACAGATTGCGCGACCCCTGGGCCAAGAGGCGCAGCCACAGATACTGGGCCACGTTGGTATCCTGATACTCGTCGACCAGGATGTATTTGAATTTGCGGTGATATTCTTCCAGCACATCAGGATGGGTGCGGAAGATGGTGATCATTTTCAGCAGCAGATCGCCAAAATCGGCGCAATTCAGCACCTTCAGCCGGTCCTGATAGGTCTGGTAAAGGGTCGCCCCCTTGCCGCCGGCAAACAGGAAGGCCTCATCGGCGGGCACCTGTTCAGGCTCCCACGCCTTGTTCTTCCAGCCGTCAATCAGACCCGCCAGATAGCGCGGGGTCCAGCGCTTGGGGTCGATATTGGCGGCCTCGATCACCTGCTTGAGCAGGCGCACCTGATCATCGGTGTCGAGCACGGTGAAGTTGGATTTCAACCCCGCCAGTTCGGCATGGCGCCGCAACAGCATGGCGCTGGTGGAGTGAAATGTGCCCAGCCAGCGCAGGCCTGATCCAGCCTCCCCCACCAGAGCCTCGGTGCGATGACGCATCTCGCGGGCGGCCTTGTTGGTGAAGGTGACCGACAGGATCTCCCATGGCCTGGCGCGCCCGCTTGCAATCAGATTGGCGAGGCGGCTGGTGAGAACCCGCGTCTTGCCAGTGCCGGCCCCCGCCAGCACCAGCACCGGGCCATCCATCGCATCCACCGCCCGGCGCTGTTCGGGGTTCAGACCGAGCAACCACGGTGCATCCTCGCTGACAGGCGCCCGCATGGCCGCCATGGCGCGCTGGCTGATGGAAAGCGTGGGGGTCTCGGTCATGGGAACAGGTGCGAATCACGGCTGGAACATGGGAACAGACATGAAACATAGGGCAGAAGCTCCGGTTTGTCGCGCCTGTCAGACCAGCAATTGCCGGATCACTGCATCGGCCACCGGCACCCCTGCTGCAGTCAAGGCCAGCCGCCCATCGGCAATTTGCAGATAGCCCATGTCGATCAGACCCGACAGCTGGCGGGCATCGAGAAGCTCACCCGGCGCGTCAATCATGGGCACACCATCCAACAGGCGCAGACCCATCATCCAATACTCTTCGCGCGCGGCCTCCAGCCCAAGGTGTGAGCGCTCGACACCGCCGGTGCCTGTGGTGGTGACGGCGGCGATATAGTCCCCCGGCTTGCGGGCACACAGCGTGGCCTCGCGCCCGGCACCGGCCCCCAGCCGCCCATGGGCACCCGGCCCCACACCGATCCAGTCCTGCGAGCGCCAGTAGAGCTGATTGTGGACCGAGCGGGTGGATCGCGCGCGGGCATGATTGGACACTTCATAGGCGTCATAGCCCTTCAGCGACAGCATCTGGCCGGTGACTTCAAAGAATTCCGCCGCGAGCTCCTGATCGACCGGGGTCCAGGCGCCCCGTCCGACGGCGCGGGCAAAGGCGGTGCCCTGCTCGATGGTCAATTGATAGGGTGAGACATGATCCGGGGCGAAATCCTCGATCATGCACATCAGCTCGACCAGCCATTGTTTCACCGTCTGGCCCGGCAGGGCGTAGATGAAGTCGAGTGACACCTGTTCGAAATGCGACAGCGCCACGCCTGCGGCTTTGTAACCCGCCGCGCCATCATGATTGCGGCCGAGGAACTTCAGATGTTCATCATCGAACGACTGGATGCCCAGCGAGAGCCGGTTCACGCCTGCCGCTGCAAGGTCGGCAAAACGGCTGGTTTCGGCATCGGTGGGATTGGCCTCCAGACTGATTTCAGCGCCAGGCCGGAAACCCCAGAGCGTCGCACAGGCTTCAATCACGGCACTGACGGCGGCTGGTGGCAGCAAGGACGGGGTGCCGCCACCAAAGAACAGGCTAGCCAGCGGGCGCGGCCCGGTCTGATCGCGCCAGAAGCGCAGATCGGCCAAGATCGCATCCAGCAAGGGCCGGTGATCGGTATTGCGCGCGCGATAGACGTTAAAGTCGCAATAAGGGCAGATCACATCGCAATAGGGCCAGTGCAGATAAATGCCCAATTGCCGGTCCTGATCCGCCATCATGGGCAGATGAAAACCGTATAGGCCGCACCCCAGCACACCTTCTCGCCGATCCCGTATTGCAGGGTGAGTTTGGAGAACAGGATGTAATTCTCCCGCTTCACCGGCAACAGGCTGGCAGCCTTCAGCGTCAGATCCTTCTGGCTGCGCATGGCATCCTTCAGGCGGGCGGCATCCGGGTTGGTCGCAGCCAACCCCGCCAGCAGGGCGACAAGGATGAGGATCACCGGCAGGGGAGAGGATGTGCGCTTTTGGGCCATGTCCGGGCTTTGCCGCGTGATTGTGATCGGATCAAGGCCTCACTCCCCCTCCTCGTCATAACCCACCAGCGCCAGAGCGCGGGCTGCCTGCCCGTTCAGCGCGCACCAGCGCAGCAGGGCATCCTCGCGGCCATGGGTGATCCAGACTTCACCGGGGGCGACTTCGGTGATCGTGGCGGTTAATTCGTCCCAGTCGGCATGGTCGGAAATCACCAAGGGCAGCTCTACACCCCGCGCCTTGGCCCGCTGGCGCACGCGCATCCAGCCGCTGGCAAAGCAGTCCACCGGATCGGCAAACCGGCGGCTCCATTTGTCGGCCATGGCAGACGGCGGAGCAATCACGATCTCACCGGCAAAGGACGCCTTGCCGCCAGTGGCGATCGTGGCAGGCAGCAGGGGGCCAAGGGTTACGCCATGGTCCTCGTACAGTGCGCAGAGCTTCTCCATCGCACCATGCACATAGATCGGACGGTCCCAGCCTTCCTGCCGCAACAGCGCGATCAGGCGCTGCGCCTTGCCCAATGCATAGGCGCCGACCAGATGGGTGCGGTCCGGCTGGCGCGCCACCGATGTCATCAGGCGGCGGACCTCTGCGGCGCCGTCGCTATGGCGAAACACAGGCAGGCCGAACGTCGCCTCGCTCACCAGCACGTCGCACGCCACCGGCTCGAACTGGGCGCACGTCGGGTCTGGCGCGCGCTTGTAATCCCCGGTTACCACGATCCGGCAACCTTGAAAGGTGATCACGGCCTGCGCAGAGCCCAACACATGGCCGGCTGGTGCAAACCGAACCTCCACGCCATTGATCGATACTGTCTGCCCATAGGCTGCCGCCTGCCGCTGGCTGCAGAAGCCTTCCCCATAGCGCACTGCCATGATGGCCAACGTCTCCGGCGTCGCCAGAACCGAGCCGTGACCGGCACGAGCGTGATCGGCATGGCCATGGGTGATCACCGCACGATCCACCGGCCTGACTGGGTCGATATAGAAGTCCCCCGGCGCGCAATACAGGCCCGATGATCGCGGTGCAAGCAAGGCCTCTGGGCGGATGGGGCGGGTCAGGCTCATACACGACAAACATAGGCGCTGACCGCACTGCGACACCAGACCGCATTGCAATTGACACACACGCGCGACGTGTCTCTAACCGGCAACCACTCGCGACATTGCGCCGCACAAGCGCTGTTCGCTCGTGCAAAGTCCCTCGTGCACAACCCCGCGCGCAAAGACCCAGAGCGATCCCGTCAGTTCGATGTTCCCTGATCCTGTCCTTCAAGCGTCCTTGCTGACCCAGATCCACATCCTGTGTGCCCTTCTGGCGATTGTTCTGGGGGCCGTGCAATTTCTGAAGCGCAAGGGTACCGACTGGCACAAGCGGATT